>PWOG01000233.1 GCA_003557565.1 Desulfobulbaceae bacterium | reverse complement strand
TAATAATATTCCCGGCTCACGGTGTAGCCTACGGCGCTAAGCAGCTTGGCGATGGCGTCTCCCAGCACCGCCTGGCGGCCATGTCCCACGCTCAGGGGGCCGGTGGGATTGGCGCTGACAAATTCCACCAGCACCCGGCGCCCCGAACCACTGGTGCCGCAGCCAAAATTCTCCCCCTGGGCCATGATTTCCGGGATTACCGCCTGCCAGACCGCCGGTTTGACAAAGCAGTTGACGAAACCGGGTCCGGCAACTTCCACCCGGTCAAAAATATCGCCGGTGTTGGCGGGATCGCCCAGCAGGCCGACCAGGCTCTCGGCGATTTCCCGGGGCTTGCGTTTTTCCCGGCCCGCCGCCACCATGGCCAGATTGGTGGCAAAATCACCCTGCCCAGACCGTTTGGGCTCCTCCACCGTATAGTTCCCGGCGGCGGCCTCCGTCCACAATTGCCGCTCGACCCCCAAGGCGAAACAGCGGTCAATGGCCGCCTTAACCCGTGTCTTGATCATTTTTGTTCGCTTTCCTTTGTATAATGTGACCGGTAAATCCGATGGTTCATCGTCCCGATTCGGCACAATATCTCGTAGCTGATGGTCCCGTGCCAGGCGGCAATCTCGTCGGCACCAATGAATTGCTCGCCCTGCCGGCCCAGGAAAACTACTTCGTCGCCCGGGGTCACCGCCGGCAAGTCGGTGATATCGGCCATGCAGGCATTCATACAGATCGTTCCCCGCAGCGGCACCCGGCGGCCGCCGATCAGAACCTCGGCGCGGCCGCTGACCCCCCGGGGGTAACCATCGGCATAGCCCACCGGCAGCACCGCCAGCCGGGTGGGCCCCGGGGTTACAAAACGTTGCCCGTAACTGACCCCGTGACCGGCAGGCAGCTCCTTGACCTGCAGAACCCGGCTGCGAAGACTCATGGCCGGCCTCAGTTCCGGTGACGGGCAAAGCAAGGCGGGCAGCGGCGAATAACCGTACAGGGCGATCCCGGGTCGCACCAGATCGCCGTGGGCCCAGGGAAACCGCAGCAGGGCCGCCGAGTTGGCCATGTGCAATATGGGTCGGCCGTTGGCGGCGGGTTGCAGTTTCGCGGCCACCGAGCTCAGCAGTCGCCACTGTTGCCGGCACACACCCTCCTCGTCATCCATATCGGCCAGGGGAAAATGAGCCATGGTACCGGCCAGGTGCAGACCCGGCAGCTCGTCGATGACCGCCAGGACATGCGCAAAGGCCTCGGGTGCCACCCCGAAGCGGCCCATCCCGACGTCCAGCTTCAGATGCACCGCCGCCACCCTGCCCCGGCGTACAGCCTGACGCGACAACTCGGCCAGACCGGTCGGGTCGAAAACCACCGGGCTGAGAGCATGTTCCACCACCTCGGCCGCGTCCCCGGGCTCAAAGCCCAAAAGGGGAACAATATCGCCGGTGATTCCGGCCCGGCGCAGGCGAGCGCCATCTTCCGCGGTTCCCACCCCGAAACAGCAGGCTCCGGCCCGGGCAAAGGCCCCGGCCGCCTCCTCCAGCCCATGACCGTAAGCATCGGCCTTGACCACCGCCATGACCTTAACCCCCGGTTCCAGCCGGGAACAAACGGTCCGAAAGTTGTCATACAGGGCGTCAAGGTCAACAACCACCGAATTATATGAGGCGGTGCCCATGACTGTGACTTATCTCTCTAAAATAATGATGGCCTCAAAAAACCCGCCAAACGTGCCGAGGCCGGCGCCTTCCACTGCCTTACCTGGCCCACCACTGCTGCCAGAACAATCTGCTGGCGAGAAAAAGAGCACACCCTACCGCCAGGTAAACCAGAGCAACCCACTGCTCGGGAAAACCAAAACCACGCAGTACCCGGCCTGAAACCATCATCAGGACCACCAGGGCCCACATTTTCAAAGAATACACCGCCCCCAGGCAGGAGTTTTCTTTTAACGCCAGGATCCGGGCAATGTTGTTGCGGGCGGACCGGGCCAGCAGAAAATGGGCTTTCAAAGCGCCCACGACCAGGGCCGTCACGGGTAGCCAGACCACTCCGTCACCGTATAGCAGGGCTCCACGAATCAACAGGTATAAACCAATGAAACTCCAGAGCACCGAAGCCAGCAGCAGATGAGTCTGCACCGAGGCCCCGGGCTTTAAGCGCTGCACGGCTTTGGCAAACATCAGACGATGACGGGGCCTCCAGGCGGGGTTATCAAACAAGAATAGGCATACCCCTGGACCGGGGTATGCCTATTCATCGCAGCTTACCAATGATTCAGCTAGATCAAACCTCGGTTACGGTGATCGCACCTTCGGGGCAAACCTCAACACAGGTTTCACAGCCCAGGCACTCATCCATATTCACCGGATCAGCTTTGCCGTCAACCATCTCAAAAACCTGAGCGGGGCAGGCGTTTACGCATTCTTCATCGCCGCTGCACTTGTCTTTGTCGACATCTACTTGCCACATGATTCTTTCCTCCGTGTTAACGAAATAGTAGTAATAAATACAGGCCCGAAGCAGATCACCAAGGAAGTTACGCTCAAGGCTCCACTCCCGACAAGTTCTCTCCGAGTCATCATTTTCCGACACTTTTCTCTACAGCACCGACTTTTTTTTGTCAACATAAAAGCGGCCGACAGAGGGTGCTGCCAATCATACGGTCGATAACTCGAAACAAACCGGCAGTTGACCCCGATGAATAAATAAGGTAATCTTCCCGGATTGTGCAGGTAATCCTGTAGTGTCGTTGCTTTTTTTGCAACGCTTCTGTAGCGGTGCCAAGCTAACCACGGCAAAGGAGTTCCGCCGATGAGCAAAACAAACAAAAAAGGCCGGGCCAAAAATAAGGCCGCCAAAATCGGTCCGGAAAAGTCCGAAGAGGCCATGATCGGCGGCATCCTTGAGGGCAGCCCCGAGGCCGTGGGGGTGGCGGTGCTGCGCCTGGCCTGCGGCTGCCGGAAAATGGCGGCGGTGGACCGCGACGGAGAAGCCGCCAGCAAGGTGGTCATCTACCGGGACAACTCCCTCAACGTTTGCCAGCAGTGCCAGGAGGACAACGGCGCCTTCGGCCGAGTGCTGGAAAGCTTTATTCACTGGACGGATCCTGAGCCCGCTCGGGACCGGCAGGAAAAGATCCGCGCCAAAGTTTTCGGCACCGTGACCACCCACTAGATGATCCTGAACCTATGAGAGCCGACAAGAAACCTGTAATCATCCCCATCGCCAGCGGCAAGGGCGGATCGGGCAAAAGTGTATTCGCCGCCAGCCTGGCCATCATGCTGGCCCGTCGGGGGGCTTCGGTGGTGGCGGCGGATCTCGACCTGGGCGGCTCCAATCTGCACACTTACCTCGGCCTGCCCAACACCAACCCCGGGGTGGGCGACTACCTCAAACAGCAGCGACACCGCCTGGGAGACCTCATCATTCCCACCGACATCAAAGGGCTGCGCTTTCTTCCCGGCGACGGCAAAACACCGTTCATGGCCAACATTTCCAGCCAGCAGCGTCATCAGCTGATGACCCAGCTGCAACAGATCCGGGCCGACTACCTGATAATGGACCTGGGTGCCGGATCGGCCCTCAACACCATCAACCTTTTCGGCCTGGCCCGGGACGGGATTGTCGTCACCACCCTGGACAACGCGGGCATGATGAACGCCCTGGTCTTCTTACGCAACTTCATATTCGCCAACATCCTCAGTCTGGTCGCCGACCAGCCCCAGATCAAAAAGATGCTGCTGGATGTCTATCGCCGTCCCGCCAATGAATCCAATCTGTCCGTGGAGGAAATCCACCGGCGAATCGACCGGCACGATCCCCGGCTGGCCCGGGAAAGCCGGAAACACTGCGAACTCTACCGCCCCCGCATGATCTACAACATGGCCGACGAACCCGAGGAACTGCAGGTGGCCGGCCGCATCGAAAACACCATCAAAAAAACCCTCTCCCTGAGGGGCTCCACCATGGGCCTGCTGTACCATGATCCGGCCCTGCGCCAGGCAGTCAGAAAAAACCGGGTTTTTATGCAAAACTCCCCGGACACCCCCTACTCCCGCGGGCTGGCGGCCATCGCCAAACGCATCCAGCAGCCTGCTCCCGGCGCCCCCCGACTTGACAACCTGATAGAAGAGGCCCGGGGCCACCAGTAAAGGCGCCGCAACACCGCCCGGCCGGACCCGCGGCTAATGGCCTCCGGCCCGGTAACGGCCGGCGGCGGCCACCATCGCCGGCGCCCATTGCGGAGTACCCAGAGCGTGAATATGGGTGTACAGCGCCAGCACATTGCCGGTGGTCAGACCATCGCGGCCCTGGCTGAAACCGGTTCCCCGGGTCATGGCCAGGGCCAGCTCAGCGGGTTCGATGGTCGTTTGCTCAACCTTGGAATAGCGGAACTCATGGCCCCGAATCACGCTGCCCGGCCGATAGAAAGGATTTTCCCGCTCCACCCTCAACTCGGTGTAACCATGGGCCTGGGGTTTGCGGGCCAGGCCGAAACGAACCGGCAACACCCCCGCCAGGGGATATTCCTGCCCGTCCAGGGCTATGGCCTCCCCCAGATAGATCAATCCCCCGCATTCGGCGTAAATGGGCAGGCCGCCGGCCGCCGCCGCCCGGATCGATTCCCGGAAGGAGCGGTTGGCCGCCAGCCGGGGGGCGGAGGTTTCAGGAAAACCGCCCCCGATGTACAGGGCATCCAGCGGCGGCAAGCTCTCCGCCTCCAGGGCATTGACCGCTACCAGCTCGGCCCCCGCCGCCGCCAGGGCCTCGAGATTGTCTGGATAGTAAAACTGAAAGGCGGCATCCAGAAGATAACCGATCCGGACCGATCCTGCTCCGAGCCCGCCGGGGTCTGCAGTTAAACCGGTGTCGTCGTTGCATGGGCCCGCCACCCAACCATCTTCTACCGTCACCCCCAAACCCGCCTCCATCGCGGAGCCCTCCCCGGCAAAGGGAGCCGCGGCCACTTGGCCCATGGCCTCAACAATTTTATCCACATCAAGAAACCGTTCCGCCTGTTCGGCCAGGGCGTCGACGGACTGGCTTGCCGCCGTGTGCTCGGCGGCGGGGGTGACTCCCAGGTGCCGCTGG
>PWOG01000263.1 GCA_003557565.1 Desulfobulbaceae bacterium | reverse complement strand
GGGGCAAAATGGTAAGCGGTCACAGGGTGCCGCAGGTTGTGGTGAGCGGGACGGCGAAGCGTACCTCAGTACGTGAGCCGGCCCGATCGCCGCAAGATGCGGTGCCCTGTGATCGCTTACGGTCCGTTGACTTATAGCACCCCCGGGGGCATCGGGGGCACCCGCTCCCCGCCCAGCACGTAACCGCCGTCCAGGCGCAGGACGCTGCCGGTCATGTAGGTGGCTTCGGTCAGCAGAAACAGCACCGTCCGGACTACTTCCGACAATTCGCCGCTGCGGCCCAACAGCACGTGGTGGCGCAGATCCCGCCGCTGCTGTTCAGTCAGCAGCCCCCACCCCCGGGTGTCTTCGGCGTGTCGGGTTTTGATCAGCCCCAGCATCAACTCATTGACCCGCACCGTTGGCGCGCCCTCCCGGGCCCAGGTTTCGGTGAAGGAGGCCAGGGCCCGGTTGGCGGCGGCATAGGCGTCGTTGAAAATCAATCCCGCCGGGCCGGTGCGCCCGGTGAGGCCGGCGATGGAAGAGATCACCACCACCGCCGGGCCTTTGTCGCTGTTTTTCAGCAGCGGCATGGCCCGGTCCATCACCCACCACTTGGCCTTGAGGGTGGTGGCGATTTCCATATCCCACTGCTCCTCGGTGTATGGTCCGTGGACCACCGGCATGCCGCCCCGCTCCAGGTTGTTGACCAGAAAGTCCAGGGCCGGGCAGTGCCGGCGGATTTCCGTGAAAAAGTCCGCCACCGCCGCCGGGGCGCGCAAGTCGGCGGTGAGCACCCGATGCTGGGGACCCAGATTGTGCAGCTCCTGGCCCAGGGAATCGGTGTCTTCCGGCCAGTCATGGGTGCCGGCCAGAACCGTGGCCCCTTTTCGGGCCATCTCCAGGGCCACGCTCCGTCCTATCCCCCGGTTGGCTCCCAGCACCAGGGCGGTTTTGCCGGCAAGAGAGGGCATCAGCGCAGATCGGCCAGCCGGATTTCCAGTTTCTTGCCCGGGTGGATAATGTCTCCGTTGAGCTGGTTCCACTCCCGGATCATGGCCGTGGTGGTCTCGAATTTACGGGCGATGGACCAAAGGGTGTCGCCGCCCTGGACCTGGTAATAAGTGATATCAGGCTGATTGCGGCCCTCGGGGGTGCGTTTGCTCGGGCCGGCGGCCAGGGTCCGGCCGCCGGCCGGTTCGGGGTCCAGATAGAGCGCCAGGTGCTGGCCGGCCCGGATCCGGCGGGGGTCACCGATGTCGTTCCAGGCCGCCAGGGTGTTAACGTTGACCCCGTAACGGCGGGCGATATTCCACAACGATTCCCCTTGCTTGATTTTATGCAGCACCAAACCGTCGGGGCCGGCCCCGGCGAGGGCGGCCTCAATGCTCTGGTCCACCCCTTCGGGCAGCAGCCGGTAAGCGGTTTTCTGCACCGGAATCCGCAGGCGTTGGCCGACCACCAACTGTTCCGAGCGCAGGCTGTTGGCCTTGAGCAGGGTGGTTTTGTTGATGTTGTAGCGGTTGCAGATCCTGGTCAGGGTGTCGCCGCTGCCGACCACATGGGTCTGGTAGTCGGTCTTGGCCACCGCCTTCACCCGGGGCAGTTTTTCCGCTACCTGCTGTTTTTTGCCCACCGGCAGTCGCAGTTCATAGGTGGACAGCTCCGGCGGGGTGATCCGGCGCCGCAGCTGCCGGTTAAGATCATGGAGTTCCTCGAGATCCATGTCGCCGGCCAGGGCTACCGCTTCCAGCGCGGTCCAGCGGGGAACCTCCATGGTTTCATAGCGCAAAGGTTCTTCGTATGCTATATTGTCAAAACCGTATTGTTCGGGGTTTTTGGCGATGATGATGGCGGCGATCAACTTGGGGACGTAATGCCGGGTTTCCTTGGCCAGGTGGTTGTTCTGGGAGATTTCCCAGAAATTATTGCTGTCGAAACGGCGGATGGCGCCCCGGATCCGGCCGCCGCCGGCGTTGTAGGCGGCCACGGTCAGATGCCAGCAGTCGAACTGGGCGTAAAGGTCGCTCAAAAAGTCGACGGCGGCCTGGGTGGAACGGACGGGATCCCGTCGTTCATCGATGTAATCGTTGATGGCCAGGCCGTACTGGCGGGCGGTGGGCGCCATGAACTGCCAGGGGCCCACGGCCCGGGCCCGGGAGTAGGCGGTGAGCTTGTAGCCGCTTTCAATCATCGGCAGGTAGGCCAGGTCCTTGGGCAGTCCGGCGGCCTCGAGCTTTTCCTGCAGCAGCGGTACGTAGCGGCCGGAACGGGCCAGCCAGGCGGCAAAGGTCTGGCGGAGGTCGTTTTGAAAATAATCCAGGTAGAACTCAACGTGCTGGTTCATGACCACGGGAAAATCGTAATCGGGATCGGCGAGTTCTTCCGTGGTATCGGCTTCGGGGTCCAGGTCGTCCAGCTCCTGAAAGCGGGCGATCTCCTCTTCCAGAAATTGATCGGGTTCGGCCGGGGTAAGTTCCCGGGCCTCGCCGCTGAGGCGCCGGTCGTCGGCGGGCGGGGAGATATAGGCGGGCGGCCTTTGTACGTCGCTGCGTTCCTGGCTGCTTGGCTGGATCTTGCTCTGGGTGCAGCTTGCCAGGGCGATGATCATCAGGGCGCTGAGCAGGCAGGCAAGAAGAGTCGATCGCTGCCGGTGGGGGCAGGGTGGCAGCCGGAGGGCGATGAAACCGGCAGCGGATGGCGCTGGGGTTGAATTAACGCGTTTTAACGGTTTCATGGTTTACACTCCTTAGCTGATTATGTTGAAATGATTATAAAAATATTAGCTGAAGCAACGGCAATGTGACAACAACAAATTTGCCGGTCGAGTCCTGGGGGCCAGCCACATCGGTGTTGCGGCCCTGCCGAGACGTTGACGAAACCGGAATGTGGGGTAAAGTGAACAGGCAAAACATGCCAATTTCTACTTGACTCATGGCCGATATGCAAGCAGATATCGGTGTTGCCGGGCACCATGCCGGCGTAATCGTGTTAATTAATTTAAGTGTTTATTAGGTCATGCTAAAAAAAATTATCCTCGGTCTGGTCCTGTTCGCGTTTGCCTCCATGATTCTGGGCGGCGCTACTTTAGCATGGTTGGTGGTCTTCAGTCCTGGTGAGGAGATCAGCCGGGAAAATATCGAAAGCATCCTGTCCATGGAAAGCCCGGTCTATTACCGGGACGGAACCAGCCAGGTCGGGGTGTTTTTTGAGCAGGCTCACCGCCAGTATGTAACCCTGGACCGGGTTCCTCGGCATTTCATCGAGGCCATCGTCGCCGCCGAGGACAGTTCCTTTTTCGACCACCGGGGGGTTGATTTCACCGGGGTGGCCCGGGCCGCCTGGGCCAATTTCAAGGCCCGGCGAGTGGTCCAGGGTGGCAGCACCATCACCCAGCAGACCGCGAAAAATCTCTTCGAACGCCAGGATCGATCCCTGGCCGCCAAAATCAGGGAGCTGATCTACGCCCTGCGTCTGGAGTATCATTACGACAAGGAAGACATCCTGGAATTTTACCTAAACCAGTTTTACGTTAGCGGCAACGGCCGTGGACTGGGAATGGCGGCCCGATATTTCTTCGACAAACCAGTAGAGGAGCTGGATCTGCAGGAAAGCGCCTTTATTGCCGGCAGCGTCAAGGGGCCCAACCGTTACAACCCTTTCACCAAGCGCAGCGAGGAAGCCGAGGAACTGGCCCGGCAGCGGGCCGGCCAGCGAACCGGTTACGTGCTCAACCAGATGCGGCGGCTCAACTACATTGACGCTGAACAACTGGCAGCAGCCCGGGAGCGGGAGATACCCTTCAACCAGGGCCAGATGGCCTATGCCTTAAACACCGTCCTGGACCTGGTCCGGGAGGGGCTGGAAGAGCCGGAAGTGGCGGAAGCCCTGAGTGAACACGGGATTGATAACGTGGCCACTTCTGGCATCAGGATCATTACTACGGTGGATAGAGAGCTTCAGGATGAGGCCCTTTATGCCTTGCGCAAGGAGCTTTCCCGTTTGGATATTCGCCTGCGGGGCTATGACCATCGGGCCATGCAGGAGGTGTATGCCGAAATGTCCCGGGGCGGGGACCTGCGGCAGCAGCCCGGGCCATTTCTGGTGGGCGCCGTCACCGCCGTCGAGGGTTCGGAAGGAAACCCCAGGATCCGGGTTGACTTATCCGGTTCAAGGGCCCAGGTATCCGAGCTGCCGGCGGCATATCTCGACCGTGCCGGGCTGTTTAATCTCCTGCAGCCGCAGGTCCGCCATCAGCAACAGGCCTGGTCCGACGTCTCCGATGAGGCGCTGGCCCGGTTGCTGGAGGAAATTAAGGAGGATGACCTGGTTTATGTCAGTGTGCGCTCGCGCAACGCCGATGATGAACTGCTGCTGGATCTGGAAAAGTATCCCGAGTTGCAGGGAGGCGTGCTGGCCATGCAGGAGGGACACATCCGGGCCATGGTCGGCGGGGTTGACAATCGCCATTACAACCGGGCAGTCACCGCCCGCCGCCCCATGGGTTCTGCCATGAAGCCCCTGCTTTACGCCGCCGCCCTGCAACTGGGCTGGAACAGTACCGATGTCCTGGAGAACCGTCGAGATGTCTTTGTCTATCAGGGGGATGCCTATTTTCCCCGGCCATTCCAGAACATCAGAAATGAGCAGGTTTCGTTGAGCTGGGCCGGGGTGACTTCGGAGAACCTGGCCAGCATCTGGTTGCTGTATCACCTGGTGGATCAGCTGCCGCCGGCCAGGTTCGCCGATCTGGTTGAAAGCATGGGTCTGGCCCGTAAGCGCAATGAAAGTCTCGCCGACTATACCCGGCGGATCCGGGATGAGATGGGAGTACGGGTGGACCGGGGCGCTCTGCAGCGCCGGGCCTTTACCCGGGCCATTGATCTGGTGGAGCCGGATCTGATGTTTGCCGGCCGCGAAGATGAACATCAATTTCTGCGGAAGATTCATTATGGTGTCGACTTTGAGCGCTTTGAGGAGGAAGTGGAAGAAGAGTTCCTCGGCCCCGACAGCTCGCCGGCCCAGCGGCAGGAAGGTCGGGCCCGGCTGGAGCTTTTGGAGCAGAACCTGCTGCGTTACCTGGAGTTGCGGGATAACATGCGCAAGCATCTGGAGAAAGGCCTGGATGACAGCCTGCGGTCCCTGGCCGCCGGTGACCCAGTGTTTGCCGACCCCATGGAGACGGGGCTGTACCGGGATAACACCGGCAACTATGTATACAGCGGAGGAGAACCGCAGCCCGACTGGCAGCCCGTCGGGTCCTGGGATATCATGGGACTGCTGGTTGAAGATGATTTTGATGCCCGGCGCTTCTGGGACGGGGTTCTGATCGACGGCCGGCTGCAGGCTTCCACCCTGGATATGGTGGAAGAAACCGTTGAAGATGAATACCGGCGCCTGGCGGCCCGGCCTGCCTATGATTCGCAGGTACTCTACCAGATTCGGGATTTCCGGGTGATGGTGGCACTCCAGTATATGGTGGAGCTGAGTCGCAACCTGGGGGTTGAAAGCCAGCTGGATCCGGTCCTTTCTTTTCCCCTGGGGTCCAACTCCATCAGCCTGCTGGAGTTGACCCGGATCTTCGGGGCCTTTAAAAGCGGCGAGCTGCAGCTCCACGAAGGCCGGGTGGACGGCGGCGGGCTGTCTATTATCAAACGCATCGAAGCCAGCGACGGCGAGATTATTTACCAGTCCGAGCGGGGGTCGCGACGGCTGTTCACGCCGCACATCTCATTGGCCGTCAGCGACATCATGCGCAATGCCATGGTTCATGGGACCGGCCGGGCGGCTTACAACCGGATCCGCCTGCACAGCACCGATCCGGTCCAGTCGGGGATGCTCGAAGAGCTTGAGCTTAAAGTGCCGCTTTTCGGCAAGACCGGCACTGCCAACCGTTATACCAACGCCGCTTTTGCCGGTTACCTGCCGAGCCCCGGCAACGCCGACGGTTTTGCCATGAACCCTGGCCACACCCTGGCGGCGTACGTCGGCTTTGATGACAATCAACCCATGGTGCATGGTTCCACCAGAATAACCGGCGGCGCCGGGGCCCTGCCGGTGTGGTCCCGGCTGGCCGGGGCCATTTACCGCAATGGCGATTACGTCGCCAATCTCGATCTGGAAGGTCTGGCCTTTTCCGGCGCGAACACTGTTCCCGTTCTGTACCCCTCCCTTTCCCAGGTTGAAATTCCGGTTGAACGCGGTCGTGGTGGTGTGGTAAGCAGTGCAGGGGGGTCGGGCCGACCTGGGCCGGTGGGTGGCGCCAGGATTGTCACCTTCGGTCGTGTGGACAGCGACGGATCTTTCGTGCCGGAGCGGTTTTACGAACCTTATTGGCGTTCCAGAGATTAAACAAGAGCGACTGGTAAAGGCCGGCGCCCGCGGGTATATGGAGAAAGCAAGCAATGGCTAGATCTGGCTTCTATATTTTATTGTGGTCCTTGGTTGTGATGCTTGCCGGATGCGCTGTTTCGCCGGTGACAATCCCGGAGCCCGAGCCGCAGCCGGCAGCCGAGCCGGCGGCCCCCGAAAAAATGGAACCGCCGGTGCGGCCGGGTCTGGAGGAAGAGGAACCCTTGTCCCTGGCCATGGTAAAACAGCAGCACGTGGTGCCGCGTCTGGAATATTATCGCCAAACGCGGCAAGAGTGGGATCGGCTGGCGGTTGAACTGGAGGAACTGGTTCCCAGGGATCAATGGCCCGAGGGGTGGAATCAATGCCTTGTCCGGGTCAATGATGTTACTGAGAAATACGAAACAGCACTGGAGGTGCTTGGCGCCCTGGAGGCCCAGGGTGACAGCCGCTGGGGCGAGGCGGTTGCCCGGCTGAGCGCGGCTTATCAGGCAGATCAGGAATTTATTGCCGGTGATTGCCGGCAATATTATCACCTGGCAGAAAAAACCGTGGATGCACGGCTTGATCGCTTTCATGCCGTGGACCATGAACAGCTGCAGGACGCCCTGCAGCACTACGCCCGCCAGGGATTAAGCGATGAGATCAAGCAGAACCTCGAGGTATGGCGTCGGATCGGTCCCGATGCAGTGATGCCCTTTCCCTTGCTCCGGGAGGTCAGCCTGTCGTTGTTCAGGACAGGCGAGAAAGATACGGCCCTGTCGCTGCTGGCCGAACAGGAGGAAAATCTGGCCAAGACAACGGCGGACACCTCCGCCATTGCCCGACTGCGGGGAGATCTGCTGTTGATCGACGGCCGCCACGACGAGGCTCGTCGCCAGTATGAAGAGATCGCCGCCCGTCATGCCACGGCGGACCAGCAGCGGCGATGGGTGGAGGAGCAGCTGCGCCTGCTGCGTGGCGAAACCCGGGCCAGCCGGGAAGAACGCCACCTCTTTCTGGCCCTGCTGGAGGACGCGGTCCTTTTTGATGGACGCGGTGCCGTTCCCACCGGCGTGACGCGGCGCCTGCAGCGGCTGGAGGATCAATTCCCCACCGGACGGCTGACCATGCGGGCCCAACTGTTGGCCGCCGAGGTTCAAAGCCGGGCCGAGCAGTGGCTGGCCAGCGAGGTGGGGGCGGCCGAGGAGTTGCTGGCCGAGGGCGACTACGATGAGGCCACCGCCGCCCTGGAAGCCCTGCTGGAGGAAAACCTGGACCGTTCCCAGGAAGAAATCGTTCGAGACAAGTTGAGCCAGGTCCGTCATACCTGGCTGCAAGAAGATGACCGGGGCGAACAGCTGGAGATCCAGGCCCAGGCCATGCAGTGGGAAGAGGCCAACCGTCTGCTGGGCATGGGAAAATATGACGAAGCGATCACGATTTTTTCCGGCCTTCTGGACACCAAGTATGCCGAGGGCGCCCGCCGCCGCCTGGACGAAGTTTCCCGGGAAGCTTCCAACGAACTGCGTCGCCAGGCGGCCTCCCTCTTTGTCAGTGCTCGGCGCAGCAATGACCCCGAAGAAGCTGCCGAGCTGGCTGCCCAATCCTGGCAAATGCTGCGGCGGATAATCGAAGTTTATCCGGAAAGTGACATCGTCGATCGGGTTAAGAACAACCTGGCCTCGGTGGAAAATTACCTGGATGAACTGGATCCTCAATTGCTCAAGGATTTGCAGGAGCCGGAAGAATCTACCGGTTTTTTTCGATTTTGGGGCAATTAACAGATTAAATCTGTTATAAATTGAGTGCTTGGGCCATGCCGCAGCGGTGGCGCAGGTTATTGTTGCCAATCAGGGTTGTCGGCGACGTCCGGCCGGGCGTCATCGGTTGACTTTGGCTGTCATTTAATCGCCGGTGTGGCCGTGGAACAAGGTAAGGGGCTGGGTAAGCCTGTTTAAACTAACAAAAACCGAGAGCAACCATGTCGCAGGACGAAGACGCCGTATCCGTGATTCTCGACGAAATGGCCGTGAAGATTGTCATGGCCGAACCGGGTGAATTCTCGGTTGTGGAGGAGTTGCTGGTGGCGGCGGAAGAGTTGGTGGCCAATGCTGAGCTGGCCGATCGGCTTCCGGTTCTGAACGCCATGTCCCGGTCCCTCAGGTCCACCCTCGAGCAGTTGCTGACGGGGGGTGGACAGGATACCGCCGAGACTTACGAACAGCTTGGCAAGGCCGTCGACCAGCTCCAGCGAGTATTGCGCAAGGGCGATTACATGGACGAGGCGGGGATTGCCGCCTATGCCCGCTATTTGAGCGCCATCGGTCATTACGTGAGCGCCGATGAGCTGCTGGCCTATCAAGTCACCCCACAGGCTGAAGCCGAGCCGGATGATGACTCGGAAGTCGCCTTGGAGGCAGACGCCGGGGCGGCGTCGGTGGCTTCCGCCGATGAAGGGCCTCTCGATGAAGGGCCTCTGGGTGCAACCACACCAACCGAAAAGCCTGCCGAAGCCGTGGATAGTGGCGATTCCGTTCCTGATCTGCTCCAGGATAAGGAGTTGGTCGGCGGCTTTATCAGCGAGGCCTTTGAGCATCTGCAAAGTATCGAGGTCAATGTCCTTGAACTGGAGCAGAATCAAGATGATCCCGATATTATCAATAATATTTTCCGGCCCTTTCACACCATCAAGGGTGTTTCCGGTTTTCTCGGTCTGGGAACCATCAACAAACTGTCGCACGCCACCGAGAATTTGCTGGATGATG
This sequence comes from Desulfobulbaceae bacterium, assembly GCA_003557565.1. Classification (GTDB taxonomy): domain Bacteria; phylum Desulfobacterota; class Desulfobulbia; order Desulfobulbales; family Desulfurivibrionaceae; genus Desulfurivibrio. The sequence goes on along the minus strand of PWOG01000263.1, from coordinate 9,535 downwards.
TCCGCAACAACAAGCGGAGCATGAACTCCGATGTTATTGATCTGGTTCTCAACGTCGGTGATTCTCTCCGGGAGATGGTGGAAAACATCAAGGACGTGCTGGAAAACGGCCCCGACCGTTACCGTGAACTGGACATTTCGGGCCATATCGCGCAGATCCGCAACCTGCAGGAAGGGGACAACCCGCTGACCGACGACTCCACCTCGGAGGAGCAGTCCACCCAGGAGGCGCCGGCGGAAGAAAAGGAAGATACCGCTTGGGTGCGGCCCCATGATTATTCGGCCGCCCAACAAAGATCGGCATCCGGGGGGCAGCCTCCCGGCCGGGCTTCCTCTGCCACCGCGGCGGCCGATAACAGCGGCCCGGCGAGCGCCGGTGAAATGCCGGCTGAGACCCCCGCCGCCAATGGCCAGGTTGCGGCTCGCCAGAAAAAGATGAGTTCCTCCATCAAGGTCGATGTAGACAAACTCGACGCCATGATCAACGCCGTGGGGGAGCTGGTGATCATGCAGTCTCTAGTGCGCCAGAATCCGTTGGTGTCCCAAATTGCCGATCCCAAACTGGTCAAGGATTTTTCCCAACTGAGCCGAATTACTTCCGAGCTCCAGCACACCGCCATGTCCATGCGGATGGTGCCCATCAAGCAGACCTTCGACAAGATGATCCGACTGGTTCGCGATCTCTCCAAAAAGAGTGGCAAACAGGTGAACCTGGTCATGGAGGGGGCGGAGACCGAGATCGACCGCAACATGGTGGACTCTATCTATGATCCCCTGGTGCACATGATGCGCAACTCGGTGGATCATGGCATACAAACTCCGGATGAGCGGGTCGGTCACGGCAAACCTCCCACCGGCACGGTCAGTTTGCGCGCCTACCAGAAAGGCGGCAACATGGTCATTGAGATCGAGGATGACGGCGAAGGGCTCAATACCGCCAAGATCAGGAAAAAGGCGGAGCGTCGGGGCATTATTAAGCCGGGGGAGACTCATTCTGATTTTGAGCTTAACAATTTGATCTTTATGCCCGGTTTTTCCACCGCCGACCAGATCACCGATGTATCGGGGCGCGGTGTGGGGATGGACGTGGTCAAAAAGGTGGTGAAAAAACTCCGGGGCAAGGTGGATGTGCAAAGCAAACCCGGCAAGGGTTCCCTGTTTACCATCCGCCTGCCGCTGACCCTGGCCATTATCGACGGTATTATCGTCCGGGTCGGCAGCGAGCGCTACATCATCCCCACCCTGGCTATCCAGTCGTCGATAAAACCCGAGCGCAAGGATTACAACACCGTCCATGGCCGGGGCGAATCATTGATGGTTCGAGGAGAGCTGCTGCCCATCATTCGCCTTTATCAGCTTTTCGGGGTCGATGATCCTACCCATACCGACCCCTGCGAGGCCATTGTCGTGGTGGTGGAAAACGAGGGTCGGCGGCGTGCCCTGATGGTTGACGAATTGCTGGGCAAGGAAGAAGTGGTGATCAAAAACCTGGGCGGCATGTCCGAGGTGCAGGGAGTGGCTGGAGGTACTATCCTGGGTGATGGCCGGGTGGGGCTGATTCTTGACCTGGCCGGCATCATCGCGACAACGCTGGAATAAAAGTAAACGAACAGACGCACCCCACTTTGGGGCGATCAGCCAAGCTTACGTACGCTGGGTACGCGGCGCTTGGCTGCAAAACCTCATCCTGGGGCACGGCTGAAAGTTTACAGCCCGTTAAATCAACACTTTGCCGGCCCTGGTGAACGGTTACTAATAAAGGCAACCGCAACCGGCCAGGGTCGCCTGGCGTGGCCGGCCAGCATGGCGCAACTCCGGGAGAGGGCGTCGTGCAGACCGTGTTAAGCTTTCCACGGGGGCAGAGGTAGCAAAAAACGTAGGTGATCACGGGGGCAAAAAGGTAAGCGTTCACAGGGTGCCGCAGGTTGTGGTGAGCCCCGGCGGCGAAGCGTACATCAGCACGTGAGCCGGCCCGATCGCCGATTTCGGCGGTGCCTCGTGATCGCTTACAAAAAAAACAGGCAGGGCCGCGAGCCCGCACGAAGGAGGCGGATATGACATTACCGGCGGACAGTGTGAAGGACCGTTGGGGTGGGAGCGCGCAGGGAGTCAGTGAACTGGCCGGCAAGTACCTTACCTTTTCCCTGGGCAACGAAGAGTTCGGCATCAGCATCCTCAATGTTAGGGAAATCATTGGGGTCATGGAGATTACCGCCGTTCCCCATACCCCCCCCTATATCAAGGGGGTAATCAACCTGCGGGGCCGGGTGATCCCGGTTATGGATCTGCGGCTGCGGTTCGGCATGTCTTCCAAGGAATACGATGATCGCACCTGTGTCATCGTGACCGAGGTTCAGGGTCACAACAACACCGTTTACGTTGGGATGGTAGTCGATTCGGTCTCCGAAGTGGTCAATATCGCAGCGGCGGAAATTGAGCACCCGCCTTCCATGGGCTCTTCCACCGAGAGCGAGAATATTCTCGGGATGGCCAAGGTCAAGGACGAGGTCAAGATTCTGCTGGATGTCAATCGTATCGTGGGTGAACGTCTGCTGCGCCAATTTGAGGAGATGTAGGCCAGGCAAGCCCCGGCTTCTACGTGCATGACAATCAATTACAGCAACTATTTCAACATGAACAGAACCCGGCTTTCCGATGCGCTTTTCCAGAAGTTCAGCGCGCTGGTCTACGATAAGGTAGGGATTTATCTTAAGCCGGAAAAAAGGGAGCTGCTTAACGCCCGCCTGGGCAAGCGGATGCGCGCTCTGGGCATAAACAGTTTCCGCGAATATTACGAGTATTTATCCCGCGACACCAGCGGGGAAGAGCTGGTGCAGATGATCGACGCCGTTTCGACCAACTTTACCAGTTTCTTTCGGGAAAAAGACCATTTTGATTTTCTGGTCTCCCACGTCCTGCCGGACCTGACTTCTCGCAAGAGAAGAAAACAGGAGGTGGTGATCTGGTCGGCGGCTTCCTCATCCGGTGAAGAGCCCTACACCATCGCTTTGGTGACCGAGGATTTTTTTGAAAAACGGGCCGAGGGTGGCTACCGGATTTTGGCCACCGATGTTTCCACCCGGGTGCTGGCCCATGCCGAACGGGGAGTATATTCCATGGACCGGGTGGTCAAGGTTCCCGAGCGCTATCTGCGGAAATATTTTCAAAAGGGGCATGGATCGGCGGCCGGCCATGTCCGGGTCAAGGAACACCTGCGTCGCCGGATCAGTTTTGAACGCTTTAACCTGATGGACCAGTTTCCCTGGGACGGCACATTGGATATAATTTTTTGCCGTAACACGATGATTTATTTTAACCGGGAAACCCAGCAGCGGTTGGTCAGCAAGTTTTATCGGGCCCTGGCCCCCGGGGGGTACCTGTTTATAGGTCACTCGGAGAGCATTACCGGTTTGAAGCATGAATTTGTCCCGACGGTGTCAACGGTTTATCAAAAAGCTTGAGATGCCGGCAAAAAATTATGTTAACCCCATTGCCGGGGTGACTGGATAAAAGCGACATGAAAATCGTGGTTGGTATTTCGGACATGAGGGTGAGCAATAACCCCGAGGATGTCTTGCTCACCTATTCGTTGGGCTCCTGCATCGGGGTGATTATCTGGGATCCGCAGGCGCGGGTGGCCGGGCTGCTTCATTACATGCTGCCCGATTCTTCCTTGGACAGAGAAAAAGCGCAACAAAAGCCCTTCATGTTTGCTGATACCGGTATTCCGCGGCTGTTTAAGGAAGCATACAAGTACGGGGCGGTCAAGAGTCGCCTGGTGGTCAAGGTGGTGGGAGGTTCCCAGGTCATGGACAGTTCCGGTCTTTTTAATATTGGTAAGCGTAATCAAGCGGTGTTGCGCAGGATATTCTGGAAAAACAACATAATGATAACCAGAGAGGATGTCGGTGGGCCCGGTAACCGGACCGTCAGTATAGATGTGGGCACGGGGGTGACCATGCTGAAGGTCTCCGGGCGCGGGGAGTTCGAGTTATGAGCTCAAGCGGGTGAAGACTTCCGGCTGCCTTGCCCATGGAGCACAAAAAGAAGGTGAACTGGCAGGGCAGATTAAAGTAAGCGATCACCGTGGCCAACGGGTGGTCGGCTTTGCAGACAGGGATTACGGTACGTGCCGGCACAGAGGCGGCCTGGAAGGGGTTGCCGGTAAGCCGGCAGGGGCAGAATAAAACCGCGGGAAAGGAAAAGACAATGGCATTTAACATTATGGTGGCGGAAGATTCGGCGACCATGCGGGCGGTGGTCAAGAAGACGGTGGAGATGGCCGGGGTGCCGGTGGGCCGGTTTTTTGAAGTGTCCCATGGCAAGGAGGCCATGGAGATCCTTGAGAACAACTGGATCGATGTGGTCCTTTCCGACATCAACATGCCGGTAATGGGAGGAATGGAGCTCCTGGCCGAGATAAAAAACCATGATGATTTCCGTCATATCCCCGTGATCTTCATCACCACCGAGTCCAGCGAGGCCCGGATCGAGGAGGCCAAACGGCTGGGGGTTGACGGCTACATCAAAAAACCTTTTCAGCCCGAGACCATTAAAACCATTTTGTATGATGTCCTGGAAAGGGCCTTCCAGCACACCGTGGAGGCCCCGCCGCAGCCGGCTGCCGAGGATGACAAAGGTATGGATTTCTAGCCTGCCCCCCGCCGACCGCCCCCAGAATGAATCTCCGGCGATGGCGACGGGGACAGAACAATAACGGTTGCAAAGCTCCGGTTACCGGTGGCCCGAGCTTGCGACCCCGACAGACAAGAGGATGCCCCATGGACGATAAATTCCGCCAAGTGGTTTATGATACCTTCAGCGAGGTTTTTGAAACCATGTTTTTCACCTTTCTGGAGCCCGTTGAGGAGATCCCGGGAACCGATACCTTCAGCGACAACGAGGATTACATCCGGGCCAATATTTCCTATCATGGCCCGGAATCCGGCAGTGTTTCTCTTCTCATGCCCCAGCGTCTGACCAAAAAAATCACGATGAATTTTCTCGGCGCCGACGAGGAAGATATCACCAATGAGCAGATAATGGATGCGGCCAAGGAGACCGCCAACATGGTGGTGGGCAGCCTGCTGGGTAGAATCGACCCCGGTGGGAAGACCAAGCTCCACATCCCCGAGGCGAACCTGGTGGATGATTTGTCCGTGCGCGAATTGTTCGAGCATTCGGGAGTGATATTGTTTAATACCGATTATGGTCCTTTTTGGGTGATAATCCAGTATTGAGGCTGGCGGCTATGCAACCTGAACTGACGATACGGCGGGGTTATGCGTAAGATAAGAGTGCTGGTGGTGGATGATTCCGCCGTGGTCCGCAAGGTCTTCACCGAGGAGCTGGCCCGTGAAAAGGATATCGAGGTGGTGGCTACCGCCCCCGACCCTTACGTGGCCCGGGATAAAATAGTCGAGCTCAAGCCCGACGTGGTTACCCTCGATATCGAAATGCCGCGGATGGACGGCCTTACCTTTCTGCGCAAGTTGATGCGCTACATGCCGCTGCCGGTGATCATCGTCAGTTCCCTGACCCCCGAAGGTGGCAGCCTGGCCCTGGAGGCCGTGGAAACCGGGGCGGTGGAGGTTATCAGCAAGCCCGGCGAGGCCTACTCGGTGGGTGATATGAGCGCTCAGCTGGGGGAAAAGATCCGGGCCGCCGCCCGGGTCGATGTTACCCGGCAGCGCCGGGTTATCGCCCCGACCCGTTCCGTGGTCCCCCGGCTTTCGTTGAGCCGGACCACCAACAAACTCATCGCCATTGGGGCCTCCACCGGCGGCACCGAAGCCCTCAAGGAGGTGTTGACCCAGTTCCCTCCCAATTCGCCGGGGATTATGATTGTTCAGCATATGCCCCCCAAGTTCACCACCAGTTTCGCCGAGCGTCTGGACAGTCTGTGCAAAATCCGGGTCAAGGAGGCCGAGGATGGAGATGCGGTGGTGCCCGGCACCGCCCTGTTGGCTCCGGGTAATTATCACATGGTGTTGAGGCGCAGCGGGGCGCGTTATTATGTCAACATCAAGTCCGGACCCATGGTTTGCTACCAGCGGCCGGCGGTGGATGTCCTCTTCAATTCGGTGGCAGCTTATGGTGGGGCTAATGCCATCGGGGTTATCCTCACCGGAATGGGCAAGGATGGCGCCCAGGGTATGCTCAAGATGAAACAGGCCGGCGCCAGCACCATTGCCCAGGATGAGGCCAGTTGCGTGGTCTACGGGATGGCCAAGGAGGCCCTTGATCTGGGCGGGGTGGACAGGGTTCTGCCGCTCAAGGAGATTCCCGCTGCGGTTTTCAAGATGCTGGAAACCGGTCCTTAGTAACCTCCTGAATAACAGCAAGGCGGTGGGGCAGATTCTGTAAACGAACAGCCGCACCCACCCCACCTCCGGGCGATCAGCCAAGCTTACGTACGCCGGGCGCGGCGCTTGGGTGCAAGGCCTCGTCTGGGGCACGGATGAGAGTTTACAGCCCGTTAAATCAACACTTCGTTGGCCCTGGTGAACGCTTACCAGGTTCCGACCTTATGGTATGCCGCCGAGAAGCGACGTTCCCTGGCCAGCAATATCTCTTTGATCTTGGTGCCGCCCCCGCTGAATCCTCCCGGGCCGGCGGCCGCCACCACCCGGTGGCAGGGGATCAGCAGGGGGCATGGGTTGGCCCCGCAGGCCCGGCCCACGGCCCGGGCCAGGGAACGGCTGCCCAGACTTTCGCCGATTTCTCCGTATGTTCTGGTCTCGCCGGCGGGAATCCGGTTTATCCGGGCCCATACCCGCTGCTGAAACGTGCTGCCCGCCAGCAGAAAGGGAGACGGCGGCGGCTGTAAAAAGTCCTCTTCCTCACCTTCCAGGTAAGCCTCAAAACGTCGGTTGATCACTCGGGCGCCTTCCCGCAGCTTTTGGTGCGCCGAGGACACCAGCCGGTATGGTCCGCCCCCGCCGGGGGGCGCCAGCGCCTGTCGTTGGAGGATGGCAAGGCCGCGACGGTGCTCGGCCGGTAGAAAACTGGCGTGGATCGCTCCGGCTTCTTCCAGAATGAACCAGCATTCCAGTTCCGGATGCCGGCAGTGCAGGGAAGTAAAAAAAACGGTTGTCATGGTCAAGCCTCCCTGGATCCTCGACTGGGCCAAGATGTTGTGGTGCCCGGCCGGACGGCCACGAGATATGGTGGTTTTTGTGGTTTTGGTGCAGTTGTTTATGTAAGAAAAAACAGCTGGATAGAGCAAACTCTTAATTTTTTTCTTGATTTTTCCCGGGCATTTCTCTATAGCTCTTTATAGGCTAGGAAAGCATTTCAGTGGCGCAGTTAACTGGGGATGTGAGGGTTTTTCAAGTACAAAACAAGGAGAAATCGCATGCGTATCGCCGGGGCCCTGCAAGTTCTGCTGTGTGTATGTCTGGTTGTCGGCTGGTCGGGGCTGGAGGCGCGGGCCGACCAGGCTTTGGCCACCACCCACAAGGCAGCCCACGGATCGGAGACGCTGTCCGGCGGTTTATCATCCACCCGGTCCCCGGTGGTCCTGCGTCCCGCCGATGTTGATCTGGTCAAAAGCCGTCCGGGCGGCGGCCTCAACCGCAGCCTGGAGGCGGTCCGGCTGGAGCGGCGTATCTCGGCCCGTTCAGCTGTGGTGGTGGATCCCGTCACCGGCAGTCTGCTATTTGCTTTGAACCCGGATAAGCCCAGGCAACCGGCCAGCACCATCAAGGTTCTCACCGGACTGATCGCCATGCAATCCTTGCGGGATTCCGAGCTGGTGCCTGCCAGCGCCCGAGCTGCGGGCATGCCCCGCTCCAAGATTTACCTGCAGACCGGTCGCTCCTACCGGGCCGGGGATCTGATCAACGCCACACTTATACGTTCCGCCAATGATGCCAGTGTCGCCCTGGCCGAAAGGATTGCCGGCAACGAGGCCACCTTTGCCCGCCTTATGACCAGCAAGGCGCGGTTTTTGGGCGCCACCAACACGGTGATTCGCAATTCCAACGGCCTTACCGCCCGGGGGCAGCAGTCCACGGCCCGTGATCTGGCCATTATTTTCCACCGCGCCATGCAGAACCCGGAGTTTGCCCGCCGGATAGGCAGCACCACCGTGCCCACCAATTTCGGCCAGACTCTGCGGACCAACAATCGAGCCCTGTGGGAGATCAATGGAACCGCAGGCGGCAAGACCGGTTATACCCGGGCGGCACGGCAGACCTATGTGGGTAAATTCGAGCGCGGCAACCGGCAGTTGATTGTTTCCCTGATGGGGAGCAACAGCATGTGGGACGACCTTGTTCATCTGGTGGAATACGGTTTTCGGCAGTTGGATAATGACAGTCTGCGGGTCGAGGCCCGAGTTGATTCCGCCTTTATCAGAAGGGATCCGGGCCTCGGTTCGCTGGCGTCTGGTTCGCGGGGCTCCGCATCTCGTGCATCCGGATCCAGCGCCTCCGGGGCGGTGCTCAGTGAAGCCGCCAAATCCGGACTCTAGAAAGTAAATGAGGCCTGGAGACAAGGAGTCGTGGCGTCGCCATTACGACGCCGGCGGGGCTGTTTTGTCCCCGGCCACTGGCGGGCGGCTGGCCCAGAATCTGCGCGGCCTTGAAGCGTATCGGTTGAGCGAAGGCGTTTTTGTCTCACCGGCCCCGCTGCTCAAGCAGGTCCGGATCAACGCCCTGGTTGACGGCAAATCATTGTTGATGCCAGCCCCTGGCATGCATGACGGTTTCTACCTTTTTTCCCCGTACTCCATAGCCTTTCCTCGCCTGGCCCAGGCGGTGACTCCCAAGGGGATGCCGCGGTACGGGCGTCGTCTGACCACCGGTCAACTGGCCGGGTTGGAGCTGAGTTTGCTGATCGGTGAAGCCCTGGCTGTTGACCGGAGGGGCGTCATGCTGGGCGACGGCAAAGGATTTTTTGACCTGGCGGCGGCGATTCTGGCCGCCGCCGGGGCCCTGGCGTCCGGAGTGGCGGTGGTGGGCGCGGGTCCGGCCGTCGACCGGGATCTGCCTGCCGACCCCTGGGATGTCCGGGCCGATTATCGGCTGGATGCGGCAGGGGTTACCTCTTGCCGGGCCGATTCAGCTGCTGCCGCCTGGCCGATCTTCTGGGAGCAGTTGCCGCCGGTTCGAATTCGCCGCATCACTCCGCTGTGGCAGCTTAAAGAAAAATCAAACCTTTGCCATTCCGGCGGCAGTGATATAAACGCGGACTAATCCTTGTTGCTGCGAAAGATCGGTTCCAGGCCGCTGGATTCGGCAAAATGGACGATTTCGTCCCGCAGGGATCGTACGTAGGGGCAGTCCCACACTGCCAGCAGTTTGTTGCGGACCCGGTAAACCGGTTCGCTGCTGACCTCGCCCTGACACTGGGCGGCTTTTTGGTCCTCGAGAATATAGGCAAAAATCTGGGGGCGCCGGCATACCCTGGGGCGCTGGGGATAAATCCGGCAGCCACCACCATCGGCGAGCTGCGGGCACCGGCTGTTGCGGGGCAGGATCATGCTCCAGCCCGAGCGCCAGTGGTAGATGGCCGCTGGCCCGCGATAAAAG
>PWOG01000096.1 GCA_003557565.1 Desulfobulbaceae bacterium | reverse complement strand
GGTCACCGGGCCAAGCCGGTGAGCGGTTACTTTTAAATGCTGGCACAATTACGGCTTGACAAGCTGATTCATCGGCCCTGATACTGAAAACACAGTCAAGTTGATCGGCAGGATGTTTACCGTTTTCTCAACCATGCCAGGAGCCGGGCCATGATGACCGCCGCAGCCAATAACGAAACCGCCATATCCCGCCAGCCCTTTGCCCTCAAGGACTGCTCCCTGATCACCATCGCCACCGGGCGCCAGGCCTTTACTCTGGCGGAATTCCGCGAGCATCTCCGGGAGGTCAGCACCGACAGTGTTTATCACCATTTCTGGGGCGGGCTGTTGGGACCCCGCTTTGAAGAGCGGGAATTCAACAATGATTTCGCCGCCTGGTGCCGCCAGCACCTCCATGAGCAGGAGTTGGCCGAACAGCTGGCGGTGGTGGACCCCGGCGAACACCGGGAGCTTGAAGGCCTGCGCCGGGAGTTGATGGATATCATCGACGAACGGCTGGACAGCAGTGAAATAGCTCACTGGCTGCGGGCCGGGCAACCCTTTGAGTTTGTCCGCTCGCAGCTGGTGATTTTTGCCACCGACAAGGTCCTCAACGAGCCCCCGGATCTTCTTGAGCTGCTGCCGGAGATCACCACCGGCTCGGTGTTTTATCATTTTATCGATGCCCGCCGCCGGCTACCCGAGGGGGTCGATGATTTCAGCTTCTGGCTGACCGGTTTCGGCTAGGAATACGATGAATTGCGCCAGGCCCTGGGCAATGTCGACCCCTTCTTTGCCAGTCTCAGCCAGGTGCGGGATGAACTGGCGGCCTTGTGCCATGAACATTGCAGCGGGGGGGGACGGTCATGAAAGAAATGTTGAACGCTTACGCCGAGGTGGTGGGCCATGATGTTATCGCCCATCTGCAGCAGCTTTCCCGGCCCTTGCAGGGGATGAAGGTGGTTCATGTCAACTCCACCCGGGTGGGTGGCGGGGTGGCGGAGATCCTGGAAAAAATGGTGCCCCTGAGCAATGAGCTGGGAATCCATACCAGTTGGGAGGTGATCAGCGGCGGTGAAGACTTTTACCACTGCACCAAGGCCATGCACAACGGGCTCCAGGGTCACCGGGCACCCATTGCCGACTCCCTGCTGGCGGCTTACGAGGAGACCAACCGGGAAAACGCCGAAAGGTTGCGCGACCAGTTGGAAGATGCGGATATCGTCTTCATTCATGATCCCCAGCCCGCCCCTCTGCTCGGTCTTTGTCCCAATCGCCGGGGCCGGTGGATCTGGCGCTGTCATATCGACGCCAGCCACCCCTACCGCCCCCTTTGGCGCTATCTGCGCAGTCATCTGGCCGGCTACGACGCCAGTGTTTTTTCCCTGCCCGCCTTTGCCCAGTCGCTGCCCCATCCCGAATATATAATTCCCCCCAGTATCGATCCCTTGAGTGACAAGAATATAGATCTGGCCGACAGCGAGATCGACGAAGTGCGGCAACGTTTTGAAATCGATTCCCAGCGTCCCATGATCCTGCAGGTCTCCCGTTTCGATCGCTTCAAGGATCCGGTGGGGGTGATCGAGGCCCATCGCCTGGCCCGCAAGTTTGTCCCCTGTCTGCAACTGGTTCTGGCCGGGGGGACCGCCACCGACGACCCCGAGGGCGAGGCGGTGCTGCAGGAGGTGCGCCAGGCCGCCGGCGACGATCCCGATATCAAGATCCTGCTGCTGCCGCCGGATGCCCATCGGACTATCAACGCCCTGCAGCGGGCCGCCGATATCGTGGTCCAGAAATCCACCCGGGAGGGTTTCGGTCTGACGGTCACCGAAGGGCTCTGGAAGGGGAAAGCGGTTATCGGCGGCGACAGCGGCGGCATTCGTTTGCAGGTGGTCGATTACCACACCGGTTTTCTGGTCCGCACTCCCCAGGGGGCGGCACTGCGTATCCGTTATCTGCTTTATCGGCGGGACAGGATGGCGGAAATAGGGGAGAAGTCTCGCCAGTTCGTCCGGGAAAATTTTCTCCTGACCCGTCACCTGCGGGACTATCTGGCACTGATCGTCGGTTTGCTGCACGGGGCCGAATATCGGATTGAACTTGACTGACAGGATGCTTGTATATGACCGACAACAAAATCGCCGTCTGGCCGGGACGCCCTTCTCCCCTGGGGGCCACCTGGGACGGTATGGGGGTGAACTTCGCCCTGTTTTCGGAAAACGCCACCAGGGTTGAACTCTGTATTTTCGACCGGCGCGGCCGCCAGGCCCAGCGCCTGGCTTTGCGGGAGCAGACCGATCAGGTCTGGCACTGCTATCTGCCCCAGGCCCGGCCCGGCTGGCTTTATGCCTACCGGGTATTTGGCCCCTATGAGCCCCAACAGGGGCATCGCTTCAATCCCGCCAAACTGATGCTGGACCCCTATGCCAAGGACCTGGCCGGTTCCCTGCGCTGGCATGACGCCCTGTTCGGTTACCGGATCGGCGGGGCCAAGCAGGATCTGGGCCGGGACCGCCGGGACAGCGCCCGTTATCTGCCCAAATGCCGGGTCATCGATCCTTCCTTCACTTGGGGCGATGACCGTCCGCCGGCCACCCCCTGGCACGACACAGTGATCTATGAACTGCACGTCAAGGGATTTACCAGCCTGCATCCACAGATCCCCGAACCTTTGCGCGGTACTTACGCGGGTCTGGCCAGCGGGCCGGTCATTGATTATCTGCAACGCCTGGGAATCACGGCGGTGGAGTTGATGCCGGTTCATGCCATGGTGGATGAGCGCCACCTGGTGGACAAGGGGCTGCGCAATTACTGGGGTTACAACACCATCGGTTTTTTTGCCCCGGAGCTGCGTTACAACTCCGGCAACGGGATCAACGAATTCAAGACCATGGTCAAAAGCTTCCATGCCGCGGGGATCGAGGTGATCCTTGACGTGGTCTACAACCACACCGCCGAGGGCAATCACCTGGGGCCGACCCTGTCCTTCCGGGGGATCGACAACCGGGCCTATTACCGCCTGGAGCCCGATAACCTGCGCTATTACCGGGACTACACCGGCTGCGGCAACACCCTCAACATGCTGCATCCCCGGGTGCTGCAGTTGATCATGGACAGCCTGCGCTACTGGGTGCTGGAGATGCATGTGGACGGGTTCCGTTTCGATCTGGCTTCGGCCCTGGCCCGGGAGCTGCACGAGGTTGACCGGCTGGGGGCCTTTTTCGACATTATCCACCAGGATCCGGTGCTCTCCCAGGTAAAACTGATCGCCGAGCCCTGGGACCTGGGGGAGGGCGGCTACCAGGTGGGCAACTTTCCGGTGGGCTGGACCGAATGGAACGGCCGCTACCGTGACGAAGTCCGTTCCTTCTGGAAAGGGGAGGGCGGCAATATCGGGGATCTGGCCTACCGGTTTACCGGCTCCAGCGATCTTTATGAGCGTGGTGGTCGCCGGCCCTATGCCAGCATCAACTTCGTCACCTGCCACGACGGCTTTACCCTGCGCGACCTGGTGAGCTACAACGACAAGCACAACGAGGCCAACCTCGAGGACAACCGTGACGGGGAGAGCCATAACCGCAGCTGGAACTGCGGAGTCGAGGGGGCCACTGACGATGCCGAAATAAATGCCCTGCGCAGCCGTCAGCAGCGCAACCTGCTGGCCACTCTGTTGCTGTCCCAGGGGGTTCCCATGCTGTGCGCCGGCGATGAAATGGGGCGCAGTCAGCAGGGCAACAACAACGCCTACTGCCAGGACAACGAGCTGAGCTGGCTCAACTGGGAGCTTAATGAAGAACAGAGCCGCCTGCTGGCCTTCACCCGCCGGTTGATCCTGCTCAACAAGCGTCACCGGGTTTTCCGGCGCCGCCGCTTTTTTCAGGGGCGCCGGCTCAAGGGGGGCGATATCAAGGATATCACCTGGTTGACCCCCGCCGGCACCGAGATGAGCGATGAGGAGTGGAGCCATGAGTTCGCCCGCTGCCTGGGCCTGTTTCTGGCCGGCGGGGCCATGGACGAGGAGGATGAACGGGGCCGGCCGGTGATCGATGACTCTTTTCTGTTGCTGATCAACGCCCATCACGAGGAGATCCCCTTCGCTATTCCCGAATTGCCGCCGGCCAAGCTCTGGCAGGTGGAACTGGACACTTACTGGCCCGACGGTGAGGAACCGGCCTCGGGACGTTTCCTCCGGGCCGGCGAGAAATTTCCCCTGGCGGCCCGGTCTCTGGCGCTGCTGATGGCTCTGCCCAGACAAACGTTCAACAGTGCCACGCCCGCCGGTGAACAGCCGGCACGGTATAACGGCTGACAGCCGGCAAGACGGCCGACCCGCGGGTGTGACCAGTCGACGGTTATAGAAATAATGAACAACCGCACCCCACCTTCGGGCGATTAGCCAAGCTTACCTATGCGGGGTATGCGGCGCTTGGCTGCAAGACCTTATCTGGGGCCCGGCTGTTCGTTTACAGCCCGTTAAATCTACACTTTGTTGACTCTGGTGGACGGTTACGATGACTCGACGCTGCCATGAAATGAAGTTCGGAGCATCCTGCCTGCCCGGTGGAGGAGTGCATTTTGGAATTTGGGCCCCGGCCGCCCGCCGGGTGGAGATCTGTCTGGTGCGGGGGGAAAGTCTGCCGGCTTCCGGCCGGCATGACCAGGGGGCGGAAAGTTTTGCTCAACTGTGCCAACGGTTGCCTGCCGGGGCCTGGGAAGTTATGTCCATGACTGCGGTGGGGGATGGCTGGTTTGAAGAAATCGCAGCCGGTGCCGGGGCCGGTGATTGCTATTGCTATCGGATCGACGGGAAGCTCGAAGTGCCGGATCCGGCCTCCCGTTTTCAGCCCTGGGGGGTGCACGGCTTGAGCCGGGTGGTGGATCCCGCCGCCTGGTCCTGGCGTGATGGCGCCTGGCGGGGGCGGCCCTGGGAAGAAGCGGTGATTTATGAAACCCATGTCGGCTGTTTCACTCCCGAGGGTACTCTGGCGGGTCTGGAACAGCGACTGGACCATCTGGTCGAACTGGGGATCACGGCCCTGGAACTGATGCCCCTGGCGGCTTTCCCCGGCCGGCGCAACTGGGGCTATGACGGGGTGCTGCCCTTTGCGCCCGATACCGCCTATGGCGAT
>PWOG01000339.1 GCA_003557565.1 Desulfobulbaceae bacterium | reverse complement strand
TCGTCGCCGGCCACACCGGGCCTGAGCCCCATCTGGGTGAAGTACATGTGAGCCAGCATATTGTGGATCGACATCTTGTGGGGAATGTAGAAAGTCTTGTGTTTAAAGAACTGCTGGTAGGGCTTGACGTACTTGTTCTGACTGTTGCGCACGCAGATGCTGCCGTTGCGGTGGGCAAAGAGCACCAGTTTCAGCGGCACGTTGTAGCTGTAAAGATCCATGGCCGTCGGGGCCAGGATAAAGGCCCCGTCCACCTCGGCGTTTTCCAGGGCCCCCTGGACCGGATTCCAGCTGCCCATGCAGTGAGTTTCCAGGGAAAAATGGGCGGGTTTTTCCATGCCCTGGTCAATCCGGTGCTTGAGTACCCCCAGGGCCAGGTGATCGGTGATCTGGATATGGGCTATTTTGAGATTCAATTTGCCTTCGCCAGAAACCCGGGGACCTTCAGCCGCCTTTGGGGCTTTTTCCTTTTCCTGGCCGAAGGCCTGCTCAATGCAGCCTTTCAGCTCTTCCGGAGTAAAGGGTTTGGCCACCACGCCATTGGCGCCGCCTTCGATGGCTTTGGCCACGTATTCCTTGTCACCATGGCCGGTGGCCATGAGAAACGGCATATCCCTGAATTTTTCCTGGCCACGCAGCCATTGCAGCAGTTCCAGGCCGTCCATGTTGGGCATGGACCAGTCGCTGATCACCAGGCCGATTTCCTCGCCGCCTTCCAGTTTCTCCACGGCGTCCTGACCATCCACCGCTTCGACTATATTATGGAAACCAACCTGGCTTAAAATCTTGGTTTCCATTTTGCGCATGGTGCCGGCGTCTTCAACGAGCAGGATCCTGATATTGTTATCGATGGCCATGGTTGCTCCTTATAGTCTGGCTGGACGGTGATGGTTGCCTTTGTTACAACTGCTTGAATTGCGGTGACCCTATATGGCCTGATGGTGTCCGGGGTAACAATATTGCTTGACCATTGACCAGGATGCACTATAGACCAAGCCGGAAATGTTGGCAAGTGGTTGAAAGATACCGGGAAAAGAACCTGATCCGTTATCCGCCGCGCCGCGTCCCGGGAGGGGGCGGCGCTGGTGGTTGAATACAGTGGCGGCGCCCGTGACCGCTTACTATTTCGCCCCCGTGATCACTTCGTCTGAAGGTCTGCCAAGCTTACAAGGGGCGGTCGGGGGACGCCGGTGGAAGGTAAGCGATCACGGGGCAGCCCCTGTGATTGGTTATATTAGGAAGAGGGTACACTTTGACACCGCCGACGGCCCGTGGTAATTTTGCCGGGTTTGCAAAAATTGCGGCATTGGTCGTTAGACAGCGTCAAAACAGCAGGTTGCAAGGCGCTCGCCAGAGTGATGCCGTGGTTACTGCGGCACCGTCCCAGGGGGGGCGTCAACTTTGTTAAAAATATCAGCCAAGACATTTAAGGAGAGATCATGAATACCCAGCGCTCAAAGGAACTTTTTGCCAAAGCCTGTCAGCATATTCCCGGCGGGGTCAACAGCCCGGTACGGGCCTGTAAATCGGTGGGCTGCGAACCGGTTTTCATCGAGCGGGCCGCCGGTTCCAAAGTTTATGATGCCGACGGCAACGAATATGTTGATTTTGTCTGTTCCTGGGGGCCGATGATTCTTGGCCACAACCATCCGGCGGTGGTGGCGGCCATTCGGGAAACCCTGGAGGCCGGCACCAGTTTCGGGGCGCCCACCACCAAGGAGATTGAACTGGCCGAACTGGTTACCTCGGCTCTGCCCTCAGTGGACAAGGTGCGCTTTGTCAGTTCCGGCACCGAGGCCACCATGAGCGCCGCCCGCCTGGCCCGGGGGTATACCGGTCGCAGCAAGGTGGTCAAGTTCGACGGCTGTTTTCATGGTCATGCCGACAGCTTCCTGATCAAGGCCGGCAGCGGCGTCACCACCCTGGGTATCCCCGGCAGCCCGGGCGTGCCCGAAGATATTGTCAAAAACACCATCTCCATTCCCTATAACGATCCTGAAACCCTGGAGCGAACCCTGCGTGACCCCGAACTGGACATCGCCTGCGTCATTATCGAGCCGGTGGCCGGCAACATGGGGGTGGTGCCGCCGGCACCCGGTTTCCTCGAGACCCTGCGGCGGTTGACTGCCGAGCTGGGGATCGTCCTGATCTTCGACGAGGTGATCACCGGTTTTCGGCTGTCCCTGGGCGGGGCTCAGGAATATTACGGGGTAACGCCCGATCTTACCTGTTTGGGCAAGATCATCGGCGGCGGCCTGCCGGTGGGGGCTTACGGCGGCAAGAAAGAGATCATGGACCATATCGCCCCGGACGGCCCGGTCTATCAGGCCGGCACCCTGTCTGGCAATCCCCTGGCCATGGCCGCCGGCGCCGCCACCCTGCGGGAACTCGGCCGGCCGGGTTTTTATGACGAACTGGAAGAAAAGGCCGCCGGTTTTGCCCGGGGGCTGTCGACCCTGGCTGAGAAATATCTGCCCGGCGAGATCACCCTCAACCGGGTGGCGTCCATGATGACCACCTTCTTCCACCCCGGCCCGGTTAACGACCACACCTCGGCAACCGGTTCCAATACCGACCGCTATGCCGCCCATTATCGCAATATGCGCGAGCAGGGGATCTGGCTGGCCCCGGCCCAGTTCGAGGCGCTGTTCATCTCCTCGGCCCAGAGCCGGGCCGATCTTGACCTGGCCCTGGAAAAAACCGAATGGTCATTCAAGAGCCTGGCCGGCTCCCAGTAAGATTGTTAGGTAAGCGATCACCGGGCACCGCAACTTGGGGGCACCCCGTGATTGCTTACCGGACAAACCCGGCGACTGGTGGCGACTGGTTATGATTGGCCGGCAAGAACAACAGGCCCTGTTGGTCGGTGATGCTGAATGCGGTCATGCTGGCAGTGTCCGGCCGGTGGCATCGTTTTTTGCGCCGCCGGCAAAAAAGCCGTTGACTTTAAAGGGCGGCCTTGATAGATACGAAACACTTTACGTTTTTATGAAGGACGATTCATTATCGTCCAGGGTGCTCCGGGGTAAGGAAAATGGCCGGCGAACGACAGGAAGTTTGGAAGCTGCTGGCAACCTTCGGCACCGTCGGGATGACCGTTGTCTTCTCGGTATTTATTGGTCTGGGAATCGGTTATTTTCTTGATCATTACGTGTTTGACGGGCGCACCGCTCCGTGGTTGACCCTGATCTTTCTGGCCTTCGGGATAGCGGCCGGATTCAAGAATATTTATACGCTGAGTCAGAGAAAAGACTTATGACCACTGCAACCAGGGCCCGGCAGAGCGAAATATTGGCCGGTGGCGACACCGGCGCCGATATCCCACTGAAAAAAGTGGAGCTTACCAGTTACCTGGTGCTGCTGGCCATGGCCCTGACAGGGTGGCTGCTGGCCTCGCCCCTGGTCGGAATCTCCGTGCTGATCGGCGGCTTTGTGGTGATCCTGAGCTTTCAGTGGCTGAAAAGGGATGCCTTTTCACTGTCCCGTAACCCCACCAAACAGGCTAAAATCAGGTTCATGCTCAAATGCTTGGGGCGGCTGGTGGTTCTCGGGTTGCTCTTTTATTTTCTGGTTCGCTATCAACAGATTCATATTCCGGGCTTTCTGGTGGGCTTGGCCACGACCCAGGTCGGTATCTTTCTGGCCACCATCAGCAAGATGAAAAGACTATTAGCGTGAGGGAGGCGTAGCAGGCGGCCATGGAACATCCAATACTTATTCTCAATGTGATTCTGGAAAACATCCTGGGGCTGCCGGTGCCCCATGAATTGCCCGAGCCCGGAAACTTCTGGGACATGACCCAGTTGCTGCAGCCGCATGTTACCTACACCCTGCTGGTCATGATTTTCCTGATTGTGCTACCCCGCTTGACCATGGGCAAAAAGCTGGACATTCTCCCCAGTCAGGGCCAGAATTTCTGGGAGGTGGTGGTCGGCGGCATCGAGGATTTCATGGCCGAGCACATGGGCCGCGAAGGGGCCCGGATGATGTTTCCCATGCTGGCCACCTTCGGCCTGTTCATCCTGGTCAGCAATCTGATCGGGCTGATTCCCGGCCTGTTCTCGCCCACCGCCAACCTCAATATCACCCTGGCCATGACCCTGATCGTTTTTGTTACCACCCATCTGCTCGGGGTCAAATACCACGGGGCCGCTTACATCAAGCATTTTCTCGGCCCGATGCCGGCGCTGATTCCCTTGATGCTGCCCATTGAGCTGATCAGCCACCTTGCCCGGATCCTTTCCCTGTCCATTCGTCTGTTCGGTAACATCATGGCCAAGGAAACGCTGCTGGCAATCCTTTTCCTCCTGGCCGGTGCCTATTTCGCGCCGTTGCCCATCATGGTGCTGGGGGTCCTGGTATCATTCGTCCAGGCGGCGGTTTTTGTGCTGCTCAGTGTGCTTTACTTTGCCATGGCCATGGAAGAGGCCCACTAGGGTGTAAACGTCCAGCAGCACCGCATCTTGCGGTGATCGACCCGGCTTGCGTACTGATGTACGCGGCGCCGTGCCGATCGCCGCAACCTGCGGCACTGCTGAACGTTTACCGGAGAGTAGTCTGGGATTTGTTTTGATCTTGATAGAACGTTATTGTAACCGGTAACGGTTTTTATATGAAGAAGGCCAATCTTCACTACACAACACCATTTAAGGAGGAAAAGGTATGAAGAAGTTGGGAGTAGCTGCGCTTACGGGCCTGATGGTCCTGGGGATGACCTCGGTGGCCATGGCCGCTGGCCATGAAGCTGGTGGTGTTAATCAGATGGCCATTGCCGTGGTATGTGTTGCCGCCGCTCTTTCCGTCGGTCTGGCCGCCCTGGGTTGCGGGATCGGTATCGGTGTGGTCAGTGGTAACGCCTGTTCCGGCATCGCCCGGAACCCGGAAATCTCCGGCAAGATCACCGTGACCATGATTCTGGGTATCGCGTTCGCCGAGTCGCTGACCATCTTTGGTCTGGTTATCTCGCTGATTCTGCTCTACGCTCATCCTTACGGCGCCCTGCTGGGTATGTAAGGATTAAGCGGAGGGCACCGCATCTTGCGGCGATCGGGACGGCTCACGTACTGATGTACGCATCGCCGTCCCGATCGCCACAACCTGCGGCACCCCGTGAT
>PWOG01000095.1 GCA_003557565.1 Desulfobulbaceae bacterium | reverse complement strand
CCTTTACGGCGGCTGCCGGTACCATGATAAATGGGCAAAGCCACCGCCACCCCCTCGGGGATATTATGGATGGCAATGGCGATGGCAATGGGAATGCCCAGGGCGGGGTCGATGAGGGCGACACTGAAGGTGGCGAATCCCTCGGGAAAGTTGTGGATGGCCACGGCCAGGGCGGTGAATATCCCGGTGCGCTTCAGCGCCCGGGCCCTTTCGGCATGAAGCTGGGCTTCATCGCTGAACTCCGAGCTTTTTTTCAGCTCGTGGGGGTTGACATCCTGGGGTATGAAAAGGTCGATAATGGCGGTGGCGGCTATTCCCGCAAAGAAAGCCACCGTGGCCAGGGTGTAGCCCCACTGCTCCCCGTGACTCAGGGAAAAAGCCTCTATGCCCTCGGGCAGCAATTCAACAAAGGAGACATAGATCATCACCCCGGCGGAAAAACCAAGCCCCAGGGAAAGGCCCACCGTGTTGTGGGGCCGGATGAACATGGCCAGGGCCCCGCCAATGGCGGTGGAAAGCCCGGCCATCATGGTCAGGAAAAAGGCAAAAAGTATCGCCGAAAACTCAAAGCCGCCCATACTGTGTGCCCACCACCCGTGGTCTGTCTGCCTTAAGGATTAACTTCGAGCAGCTCAACCTCGAAAATCAGCACCGCGTTGGGCCCGATCACCGGCGGCACCCCCTGTTCCCCATAGGCCAGTTCCGACGGCAGAACAATCTCCCATTGATCGCCTTCCTGCATCAGCTGCAGCGCCTCGGTCCAACCAGGGATCACCCCGGTTACCGGAAAAACTGCGGGCTCTCCTCTTTCCAGAGAGCTATCAAAGACCGTACCATCCACCAGGCGACCTTCGTAATGGACCGACACCACATCATCTTCACCGGGGCTGGCCCCGTCACCATCGGTGATCACCCGGTACTGCAACCCGCTCTCCATGGTTTGGACGTCATCGCCAAGAGCGTTTTCTTCAAGAAACTCCTGACCAAGCCGGACATTTTCCTCGCTCTGCCGGGTCATGGTCTCTTCCTGGCGGGCAATCATCTCCTCCTGAAAAGCCGTGATCGCTTCATGCATCTGCTCCTCGGAGAGCAGCGGTTCTTCACCGGCCAAGGCATGCTCGATCCCCAGGGCCAGGAGATCGGTATCGATATCCATCTCCTGAGCGGCAAAGTCCTCGCCTATGTTCAAACCAATACTGTAGCTTACCCGATCCTTGACACTATCCAATTCGGGGCGTTCACTCTCACCATTGTCACAGCCGGAAAGCACCAGACCCTGAACCAAGAGGACAAACAGTGAGCACCTGAAGATCAATTTTTTCATCGCCAACCCCTTTTACGCTCGTTATTAACAAACACCAACTGCGCAAACAAAAGAACCAGGTTCCGACCTGGTTCTTTATTACTGATCGCAGCAATGATCATATGACTTTTATTTACTCAAAAACACCAGCACCTGTCAAACAATCTCCGGCCGATGCCATTCACACCCGAACAATAATTGGTCGGGACGAGAGGATTTGAACCTCCGACCCCATGCTCCCGAAGCATGTGCTCTACCAGACTGAGCCACGTCCCGACATCTTAAATAAAAGGCGTTAGTCCGCTGCCGGGCACAAGGACCGCTTCACTGCCGAGGCGGCACCAACTGCTGACAACGGCGCCCATAATGCTCAACTTCACCGGATTTTGCAAGAGAAAAATAGGTAAAGGGACAGGGGGTCCAAACCATAGGAGAAGGCGCGCCATAAGCCAAGCCTGACCACGGTTTAGCGCCCGCAGCCCGGCTGGATTCATCCCGCCCTGTGAAATTTTGCCCTCTTCGCCTGACAGGTGGCGGGGCTGAACATTGACGCCAATGCACCACAAGACTCAACGAAAAAGAAAGGCCGGCTTCCCCGGACAAAAGAGGACACCGGCCCTGCAAGGCCCAAGAATGGAACCGGGCAAATCACTTCACGGCTTCGGCAAGCTTGCTGCCGGGCTTGAAGCGGGCAACTTTGCGTTCCTTGATGGTGATCGGTTTACCGGTCTGGGGGTTGCGGCCCTGGCGGGCTGCCCTTTTGTTAACGGAAAAGGTACCGAATCCGACCAAGGTCACCTTGTCGCCTTTTTTCATGGCCTTGGTGATGCCATCCAGGGCACCGGCCAGAGCTTTCTCAGCGGCCGCCTTACTGATACCACCAGCTTTTGCCATCTGTTCAACCAGTTCACTCTTGTTCATTCCTTCCTCCTCGTGCTTCTTGTTTGGTTTTGCACATCTGCCGGTACATATAACCAGCCATAACAGGGCTTTAATAACACGCTCACTGATTGTCAATAAAAAAAAGCCCATTGTCAAACAAAAAAACGGCAAATATGCGGGGTCAACCCGGTTCAGGGGCGCATTCCCAGGTCAACGGCAGTAAACCCCAGGCACCGGCAAAAAGATTCTGCCGCCAATCTTATATCACGGGAAGTCAGTCGGTTATAGTCATTCGGCTCAACCTCAAGCAGGCATTTGAGACCATAATGGCGAAAGCGACAACCGAAAAAACCCAGACCTGCAAGAAATTTTTCTCCTGCTGCTACCACAGAAATCCGTTCCGGCGTAATGGCCTGGCCGGCCATGATCCGGGTGGCCAGACAGGAAGCCGACGGCTTGTCCCAATTGGGCAACCCCAGTTTACACGCCAGGCTCCTAACTTCTTTTTTACTGAGCCCGACGTGGGCCAGGGGTGTATGCACGTCCATCTCCTCCAGGGCGCGCAAACCCGGACGATCAGTCTTCAGGTCATCGGCGTTGGTGCCGTCAAGCAAGACAGCCCGGCCCTGCTCTCCGGCCCGATCCAGAAACCGGGCATAAATTCTTTTTTTGCAATGATAACAGCGATCACGGGGGTTGACCACAAACTCCGACCAGACATAGGGATCAAAGTCGACAATTTCCGGACGGCATTGCAGGTCGGCGGCCAGGGTCAGGGCTTTTTCGCATTCACCGGCGGCCTGCAGTGGCGAACGGGCATGCAAAACCAGCACTTGCTCCCCCTGGGCGGCCAGGGCGGCGGCCATAAGCAGGGAGCTGTCAACTCCCCCGGAGAAAGCCACCGCCACCGGGGGCAACTCGCCCAGACGGGTGCAGAGATCACGATACTTACCGGGGGCGGAATCAAGCCCGGGCATCAGTCAACCACCGCCACCACTTTATGGCCATGCTCTTCCAGCGCCTCGATCACTTCGTCAAAATCACATTTTTCCAATCGGAAACCGTAAAGTTTTTTACGTGAGGAGTGCTGCTCGGTGGAGACACTGATGATCTCCCCGCCGTGTTCCTTGATAATCCGGGTCACATCTTCCACCCCGCCCTTCTTGCCCACCAGGACATCAATCCGGGTGGAGGCCTTGAGCAGGCCCATCACCGAAATGAGAGCGGAAAGCAGATCGGTGGCGGTAATGATTCCCACCAGTTTTTTCTTGTCCAGAACCGGCAGCCCTCCGATTTTGTAATCGTGGATCAGGCGGGCCGCCTTCTCTATGGTGGCATTGATATTTATGGTGATGATATTGCGGGCCATGACCTCGTGGACATAGATTTCCCGCTCCAGGGAAGGATAGGCATACTGGCGGATATCGCTTTCGGTGATAAACCCCACCATCTGACCATCTTCCATTACCGGCAGGTGACGTATGCCGTGCTTTTTCATCAGCGTGCCGGCATCCTGAAGAAGGGCGTCACGACCGATGGTTACCAGCTTTTTGCTCGCCCCCTGCATGCAATGCTTAACTTTCATTGAACAAACCGCCCATGGTGGTATTGGTGTGAAACAGTCAGAAACGGCTCAAACCGTGGCTTCATCTTCACTTCTCCGTACTTACCGAGTTTCAGTGGGGCTGTCAACCGTCACCCGCTCCCACAACTCCCGGAAAACCCTTTTCATCCGGTTAATTTTCCTTTATTATAGCAGAATTTATCGGATTCCCAGGAGTGCCGTTGATTCCGTGCAACCCGGCAATTTACCTGTAAATACCCTACATACCATTAACCATAGTGACCATAATGCCGCAGCCAAAAGACGATCCCGGCCAGGGTGATGAGCAGGCCCTCATCTCCATCCGCCGACAAATCGATGATATTGACGACCAACTGCTTTCCCTGTTGCGCCAGCGCATCCGCCTGGCCCAGGAAATCGGAAGAATAAAGGCGGATCATAACCGCGACAAATGGGACCCTAGGCGAGAGCGTGAAATAATCCGGCGATTGCTCGCAGAAAACCAGGGGGAGTTCCCGGAACCCGCTCTCAAGGCCGTGTTGTACGAGATAATCGCCGCCTGCAGGCTTTCCCAGAAGAACATCGAAATCGCCTACCTGGGACCCGAAGCAACCTTCTCCCACCTGGCCGGCATAAGACTGTTTGGCAGCTCCGCCAGCTTCCGGCCCATGGAAACCATTGAGGACACCTTCATGGAAGTGGAACGGGAACGGGTCAACTACGGGGTGGTGCCGGTGGAAAACTCCATCGAAGGCGCGGTCACCTCCACCCTGGACTCCTTTACCCGTACCCGGGTAAAAATCTGCGGGGAATTGAACCTGCCCATAAGCCACAACCTGGTAAATATAAGCGGCCGCCTGGAGGACATCAAACAGGTGGTCTCCCATCCCCAGCCCCTGGCCCAGTGCCGCGAGTGGCTGCAAAAAAATCTGCCGGATGTTCCCCGAAGCAACGTGAGCAGCACTGCGGCGGCGGCGGCCATGGCGGCGGAGGAGCCCCGGGTGGCCGCCATCGCCAGTTCCCTGGCGGTAAAGACCTACCAGCTGCAGGTGGTGGTCAAGGGCATTGAGGATTACCGCGGCAACACCACCAGGTTTCTGTTAATCGGCGGGGAATCACCAAAAGCTACCGGTGACGACAAAACCTCGCTGCTGGTGGCCCTGCTGGACCGTCCCGGGGCGCTTTACGAGGCCTTGAGCAGCCTGGCCAATCACTCCATCAACCTGACCCGGATCGAATCCCGCCCCTTCAAGGACGAGCCCGGCCGTTATCTGTTTTTTATCGACCTGCTTGGCCACCTGGACGACCCCCGGGTCCGGGAGGGCTGTGACCAGTTGCGTCAGCTCTGCAGCCATTTTCAGTGGCTGGGTTCCTACCCCCGGGCCCAACAGTAGTCGGCCGGGACAT
>PWOG01000053.1 GCA_003557565.1 Desulfobulbaceae bacterium | reverse complement strand
GCGACTTGATTCTTTACGGTGTCGGCATTAACGAAGCGGCCCCAGGCAATGCCCTGTGGCACAGCGGTTCGGTGATAGGTATTGCCTTTATCGCCGGCGCCTTTGTTTCCGCCTGCCTGGGTGGCAACTTCGCCTTCCGGATTCCGCCGCGACTGGAAATGATCAAGGCGGTGATCGCCGGCTCCCTGATGGGAATTGGCGCCATCATTGGCGGCGGCTGCAACGTCGGCGGCTTCTACAACGCCCTGGGCAATTTTTCCGCGCATGGTTTAACCATGTGGGTTGGTCTCATCTTTGGCGCCATCCTGGCCCTGAAATATACCTACTGGGAGATGGAGAATATCTCCTGGGGGCAGGGCGGAGCCAAGACCTTCAATATTCCCGCCGCCTTGCAGATCGTGCTGGGCATCCTTGCCCTGGTCGCGATCATTTACGGTGCCTACGCCTATGCCGGCAGCCAGGAGTCTTTCTGGGGCCAGGGCGCCTGGCAGCCTGCGGGCACCCTGGGCGGTGTTCTGTTGCTGGCCGCGGTTCTGGGCTACATCTTTCAGCGGGGTCGCTGGTGCATGATCCAGGCCTTCCGTGAGCCCCACATGACCGGAGACTGCAAAATGGCCAAGGCCGTGGCCCTGTCCGTGGTCATGCTGGTTATTGGCATGGCAGTGCTCAAATACACCGGCATCGTATCCATGGATCACTACATGCGCGGCGTCTTTGGCTGGGGCGGTGTTCTGGGCGGCATTATCTTCGGATTTGGCGCGGTACTGGCCGGCGGTTGCGGAACCGGCGCCCTGTGGCGGGTCGGTGAAGGCCAGATCAAGCTCTGGATCGTGGTCCCCTTCTTTGGCCTGGGGGCTGCGCTGACCAGCAAGTTTATCCACGGCCCCCGCGACATCGAAGGCATTATCGCCTGGTACCAGGCGGGCACGCCGGCGATTTTCACTGATGGGATGCTGGGCCGCTTTGTTTACATGCCCGCCTCCTTCCTGGGATGGGGCGGCACCATGGCCCTGATCTTCGGCCTCATGGCCATTTGGTTTATCGTCGCAACCTGGAACGAAAGAACCCAGAAAGGCGTGCTGGAGATGTAAGCGACGGCAAGCGTTCACTGCAGATTGCCGTGATCAGCTTGCAAGCTGCCGAGTAGCAGCTGTAATTCCAAGCAACGGGCCAGTACCGTTACCTTGTTGATCGGGAGGATCGCCGCAGTCGATGAGACGCGGCAATCCTCCCGTCTTTATTTGCGAGACCCGCCCCTGGATGACCTCGCAAAAGCCAGTTGCAGCAGATGGCAACGCAAAAAGATGAATCAAGGTTACCCCATGAAATGTGCGCTGATTATCCCCCCTTGGCTGCCCGAGGAAATATTTTCCAGCAAGACGGCCGGCAGCCAGATCAACTACTGGCAGCCTCTGGGCACTCTTTACGTGGCTGCGGCCATGCAAGAAGCCGGTCATGAGGTGCGCTTCTACAACGGCGCCTTTCTCCAGCATCAGGAAATCATGGTTGGAATCGAGGAATTTGCCCCGGATTTTATCGGGCTTTACTCCACCACCTTCGGTTGGGATAAGGCCAAAGCCATGGCAGTGGCCCTGCGCCGCACTGGGCGCGATTTCTTCCTGGTGGTGGGCGGCCCCTTTCCCATCGCCATGCCGGAGCAATGTCTGGAAGAATGTCCGGAACTGGACGCAGTGGTTACCGGCGAGGGTGAATGCACCGTGGTGGAATTGCTGAACCGGCTGGCTGCGGCCAGATCGGATGGACCGCAGCGGGATTCCGCCACCGGTGGCAAAGCCTCGGTTGACTTGAGCGGGGTGGAGGGCCTGGCCTACCGGGAGCAGGGCCGGATTGTTTTGACTCCCCCGCGCCCCCTGATTACCGATCTCGATTCCCTGCCCTTCCCGGCCCGGGAGCTACTGGGCGATATCGACGATTACGTCCCGCCGCCGGCCACCTACAAGCGCCGGCCGGTGGCGGTGATCATCACCTCCCGGGGCTGCAACCGGCACTGTCTGTACTGTTTCCAGATCGACAAAAAACGTAAAAGCGGCATCAGGTACCGGTCGGTGGACAACGTCATGGGCGAGATCCGCCATTGTCTGACCCAGGGCTACCGGGAGATCAAGTTCATCGACGACACCCTGGCGGCGGATTACGACCGGGCCATGGAACTTGCCCGGCGGATCAAGGAGGAAGGGCTGGATTTCACCTGGTTCGCCTCGGCCTGCGTCAACCAGGTGGACCTGCCCCTGCTCCGGGCCTTCAAGGAGGCCGGCTGCTGGGCCATCCTGTTCGGGGCCGAAAGCGGGGTGCAAAAAGACCTTAACACTATCCGCAAGGGGATCACCCCGGGCCAGATCAAAAAGGCGGTGGCCGCCGCCAAACAGGCGGGAATCACCGTCTATACCCCCTTCATCTTCGGCATCCCGGGCCAGACCTTTGAAGACGGCCTCAAGAGCATCGACTTTGCCCTGGAGCTGGACCCGGATATCGCCAACTTCCACGCCCTTACCCCTTTCCCCGGCACCGAGCTGTGGGACAACCTGGACCAGTACGGCACCGTCTCCCACGACCTGGCCGTCTACACCTACCAGGGCGCCGCCTTCATCCCCTACACCATGACCCGCGAAGAGATCGCCGAGCTGCGCCGGCTGGCCTTCAAGCGCTTCTACTCCCGCCCCAAATTCCTCTGGCGCCGCCTGCTGGCCCTGCGCAGCGTCCACGACCTCAAAGCTGCGGCCAGCGGGGTCAAAAGCCTGTTCTGGCTCATCCTCGGCGACAAGATTTTTTATCGCGAAAACAACAAAAAGCAGGACCAGGACTGAGTGCCCTGTGATCGCTTACGTCGCGGCTGAACGTTTACCGGAGTTGAAGGTACTCTTTTAACAACTGCGGATAAGTGGAAGGGTTGAAGAGAATATTGGTCATCATGTAGCATTCGTGGGTGCACCAGCAGCCCCCGCGCCTGATGTTCGCCACCACCTTGCGGGCCCGGGGGCTTTGCAGCAGCGCCTTCAAGTTGTCGTCAAAATCCCGGATATTGCCCATCTTCATGGCCGGGCGGAAGTCTTCGCAGGGGTAAACCTCGCCGTTGTCGGCGACCACCAGGTTGAGCCGGCCGGCGTAACAGGGCAGAAGCGCCTTTTGCTCGCGGGCGGTGGCCAGGATGTAACGGCGCTGAACAATATCCTGGGCCGCCTTGAGCCGCGCCCCGCCAAAGCGGTACGTGGCGGCCTGGCGGCTTTTGAGCTTTTGTTCCAGATAGCGACAGGCCTCCTGGTATTTGGCCAGATCCGCAGTCAGCTGACTTTTGTCGGCCAGGTCCCCCCGGGCCAGGGAGATGGTGTGGGTATGGATGTAAGGCAGACCGGCGACAAAATCCACCGTCTCCTTCATGGTTTCCTGGGTGGACGGGCAGAAAACTGAGTTGATCCCCAGCTCGAAGTTGGGCCATTGCTCCTGCAGCGGGCCCAGTTCAGCGGCGGTGCGCAGGCAGGCGGCGTGGCTGCCGGCCACCCCGCGCAGGGCGTCGTGGACCGCCGGCGGCCCGTCCAGGGAAAGTTTGACCACCACGGTGCTGCGG
Source organism: Desulfobulbaceae bacterium (assembly GCA_003557565.1). GTDB lineage: Bacteria > Desulfobacterota > Desulfobulbia > Desulfobulbales > Desulfurivibrionaceae > Desulfurivibrio. Next base: position 1,585 of record PWOG01000053.1, on the reverse strand, counting down.
GGGCACCTGGCAACGATTTCGCTCACGGCGGCGCAGATGCGCCGGGTATCGTAACCGTTACTGGGCAGCAGCATGATCACCGGCCGGTTATGGCGGTAAAAAGTCTCCGCGATCTCCACCAGATCATCGCGCAGAAAGATCTCTCCCCCGGAAAAGGCCAGCCACAGCAGAGACGGGCTTGAGGCGGCGATCCGCTCCAGTTCTTGCCGGGATAATTCCCCGCCGGCCACCTTTTCCGGGGGCGTGTCGGCGGCCAGGTAGAAACAAAAAGAGCAGCGCTGGTTGCAGCGGCGGGTAAGAAAAACCGTCAGATGCAAAGGATCCTTTTGGTGGACGATGCTGCCCAGATGGCGCAGTGGCGAATAACGGCGGGGGTGCTTAAAACAGGGAGAGCGCTCAGCGGCCATGGTCCTCCCCCGCCAGATAAGCCAGAACCCCACGCACCGCTCCCAAGCCCACCGGCAAAGGATAGAGCAGGGTGTAGTAGAGCCCTGCAGCCACCGCAAAAAGCGGCCCGCCGGACCTGGCAAAAGCCGCCAGCAACTGCCGCTGTTCCAGCAAGTTGGCGATCTGTACCACCAGGGCGGTAACCAGCAGCGCCACCGGCGACGAGGCCCCGGCCTCGGACATGGCCGGCTCGGAACCGGCACCCCAAAGCAACAGCCCCAACAGCACCAGCAGCACACTCACCCCCCAGGCGGCCACGTTGATCTTCAACTCCCGGGACGCCGTCCCGGAATCGGCCATCAGATCACGGTTGCCCAGCGAATAAAGGGTCCAGTAGCGTGACTTGCGATAAGCGTTGGCCAAGGAGCGGCCCAGGTCGTAGTTGAAGACATGGCGCACCAGGATCCGCGGGTCCATCCGCAGCCCGTAACCGGCCCGGCGAAGACGGTGACTGAACTCGACGTCTTCGATTATCGGCAGGAAGGCTTCGGGAAAACCGCCGCCGGCCCGGAAGGTATCGGCGGCGATGAGCATGGCGTGGCTGGCAATGTAATCGGGATCATCAGGGTGCTTGGTTTCAAAATGATTGATGAAGGTCGACTGGAAGGAACTGAAAAAACCGGGGTCATAAGCCCGGGGGGTATAAGTGCCGCCCACCACCACCGCAGCCCCGTATTCCCGGACGGCCCGTTCAACCGCTGTCATGGTATCCGGCAGCACCAGGCAATCGGCATCGATAAAGAACAGAAAGGACCCCCGGGCCGCCGCCGCGCCGGCGTTACGCGCCGCGGAAGCCCCACGCCTGGTGTCCTGGGTCAGCAGACGGCACGGAAAGGACCGAATCAGCTCCACCGAACCATCGGTGGAACCGTCATCCACCACCACCACCTCATAGTCGTCATGGTCTGCGGCCAGCAGGGCCTCCAGACAGGCGCCAATGGTGGCTACACCATTATAATTGGGAATTATGACCGATAAAAAAGGGGCGGCGGTAGAATCCAAGCAGGCCACCAGCAATTAAAAGTAAGGAATCGAAAAAGGGGGGAAGAAAAAACTTAACAAGCGGAAAACGTCCAGCAGCGCCGCAGGTTGCGGCAAGCGGTCCGGCGCCGCGTACATCAGTACGCAAGCCGGACCG
>PWOG01000068.1 GCA_003557565.1 Desulfobulbaceae bacterium | reverse complement strand
GCCGGTCAGCCGCCGTTAGAATCCTGTTGAGGCAGCTGACGGCTGAGCCATGGTTCTGAAAACCTTGCCAGACGATCCGAGCCTTCAGGTAAAGCGCCTCGGGGTGGTCGGGGTTGGCCAGAAGTATTTGGTTGATCCGGCGCAACCCCTCATCATATCTTTTGTGCCCCAGAGCACTACGCACCTTGTTGAACTCAATGGCCAGCAACTCCTCGGGATCCCACTCCCTGTTGACGCCGGTAAATAATTTACCGGCCACTCCACCGATCTTGATGGTGATCAGCATAATCAGCGGCGTCATAGCCAGACTCAGGACAAAAGCTGCTGCCAGGCCGCCCAACCCCCAAAGCATGAGAAACACCAAAGAGAAGCCGAAAAATAAAAAAATAAAAATTCTAAAATATCCCGGATCCATATTGCCTTCTCCAAGGGGTATCATCGTCTCAGACAGTTGACTTTCAATTCAACACGAAGCCGTCCCGATCACCACAACCTGCGGCACCCTGCGGGCGCTTACCATTTTGCCCCCGTGATCACTTACGATTCAGGAAATTAACAGATGCGGGGCAGCAGTTCGCCGGTAGGCAGGTCGATGATCCGGTGGGTGCCCAGGGGGGTGCGCAGAGCCACCAGGCCGGGATTTTCCGCCCCGACCTCACCGATGATCGCGGCCCGCCGGCCCAGGGGATGGGCCCGCATGGCCCGCAGCACCGACCCGGAGGCCTCCGGGGCCACCACCGCCAGCAATTTACCCTCGTTGGCCACAAAAAGGGGATCAATCCCCAGGATTTCACAGGCACCCCGCACCGGAGCGGCCACCGGCAGGGTTTCTTCGTCGATCACGATCCCGGCCCGGGAGGCCCGGGCCATCTCCGTCAGCACCGCCGCCACGCCGCCCCGGGTAGGGTCGCGCATGGCCCGCAGGGCTGGCCGGGGATGATCCCCGGCGGTGGGCTCCGGCTGGGGCGGCAACCCGGCGGCGGTCATGATTGCGGCGGTCAGTTCATGAAGAGCCGCGGTGTCGCTGGCCAGTGGTTCGACAAAACTCAGGCCCTGGCGGCAGCTCATGATCGCCATTCCGTGGTCGGCCATGGTGCCGGAGATAATGATCTTGTCCCCGGGCCGCAAACTGGCGGCGGAAAGCTCAACTCCGGCGGGGACCGCGCCAATCCCGCTGGTATTGATAAAAATCTTATCGCAACTCCCCCGCCCCACCACCTTGGTATCGCCGGTCACCACCCGGACCCCGGCGGCCGCCGCGGCCTCGCCCATGGCGCCGACCACCCGGCGCAAATCCTCCAGGGGCAGGCCCTCCTCGATGATCAGCGCCACCGACAGGTAAAGGGGGCGGGCGCCGCCCATGGCCAGATCGTTGACGGTGCCGTTGACGGCCAGCTCGCCGATGCTGCCGCCGGGAAAAAACAGGGGATCAACCACAAAGGAATCGGTGGTGAAGGCCAGACGCTCACCCGGCGCCAGCTGCGAGTCCAGCACCGCCTGGTCCTCCAGGCGGGAGAGCACCGGATCGGCAAAGGCCGGCACCAGGGTCTGTTCAATCAGCTCGGCGGCCAGCCGGCTGCCCCCACCATGGGCCAGCTGTACACCAGCATCGGCCGCCGCCGGCGACGGACAGGAAAAATTCTCCGGTTTAATCTGCGACGACATCAAATCACCCTGGTAAAATTTTCGGCGCCCCAAAGCCGCGCCGCCAACGGCAACACGCCCGGTGACCCCATGTTTTGCCATTACGTCCACGTAAGGCCGAAGTTTTTCGGCAAGCTTGGCAAATTAAAAAAATTATTAAATTAAACGGGCTCCACATCCACAGCCCTCGGGGGGGTGCCTTAAACGTTCAGCAGTGCCGCAGGTTGTGGTGAGCGGCACGGCGCCGCGTACACCAGTACGCAAGCCGGGCCGATCGCCGCAAGATGCGGTGCTGCTGAACGTTTAAGGGCGGTGCATGTAGGCCGCGCAGGCCCCCTCGTTGGAAACCATGGTCGCCCCCAGGGGGTTGGCCGGGGTACACTCCCGGCCAAAGGCCGGGCACTGGGGCGGTTTTTGCTCGCCGCGCAGAATTGCCCCGCTGATGCACATGGTTGCTTCCCGGCCCTCGATCCCCTCCAGTTCAAACTTGTTTTCGGCGTCGAAGGCGGCAAATTCCGGGCGCAGCCGCAGACCGCTGGCGGGAATCTCCCCCAGGCCGCGCCAGTTGCGGTCACAGACCTCGAAAACCTGCTCCACCGCGCGCCGGGCTGCCGGGTTGCCCTCGGGACGTACCGAGCGACGGTATTCGTTTTCCACCCCGGCCCGGCCTTCCTCCAGCTGGCGCACCAACAGCAAAAGGGCGGCCAGAATATCCACCGGCTCGAACCCAGCGGGCACCATGGGCACCCGGTAGCGGGCGGCGATGGCTTCATAGGCCTCCAGTCCTTCCACGGTGCAAACATGGCCCGGCGCCAGAAAGGCCTGGATGCGGTTGTCCGGGGCCGCCAGCAGGGCGCTGATGGCCGGCGGCACCAGGACATGGCTGACCAGCAGGCTGAAGTTGGTCAACTCCAGGCGAGCGGCCTGCTGCACCGCCAGGGCATTGCCGGGGGCGGTGGTTTCAAAGCCCACGGCGAAAAATACCACCTGCCGGTCGGGATTTTGAGCCGCCAGGTTGACCGCCTCCAGGGGGGAATAGACCGGCCGGACATCACCGCCCCGGGAACGGATCTGAGCCAGACTCTCCCGGCTGCCCGGCACCCGCAGCATGTCGCCGAAGCTGGTGAAAACCACCCCGGGCCGCCGGGCCAGGGCCAGCGCCTTATCGATCAGGCCCACCGGGGTAACGCAGACCGGACAGCCCGGCCCATGCACCAGTTCCAGCTGCTCGGGAAGAAGCAGGTCGATGCCATGGCGGATGATGGCGTGGGTATGCCCCCCGCAGATCTCCATGATCACCCAGCGCCCCCTGGCAACCCCGGCGATTTCCGCCAGCAGACGCCGGGCCAGGGCCGGATCCCGGTATTCATCCAGGTGTTTGAACATTAACCGCTCCTTTCAGTCCTCGTCTCCGGCATCGGCCAGAGGACGGCCGAAAAGATCGACCCCTTCGCGGGCCGCCGCCTCCTGGAGCTCCCGCCAGGCTTCAAAGCTTTTGGCCGCCTCCTCTTCATCCAGGATGGAAAGGGCAAAGCCGGCGTGGACCACGGTATACTCACCCACCCTGATCTCCGGCACGTATTCCAGACAGGCCCGACTCAGGGCCCCGGCGTAGTCGATATGCCCCATCTTCAGGCCGTTTTCCTCAAAAATCTCCACCACCTTTCCCGGCACCGCCAGACACATGGGCTGTTACCTCCAGTTTGGCCGGCGCCGCACCAAGCGGGACAGCACCGACCGGACATCCTTTGCTAGTAGTTGTTGACGCATTACGGTGATCAACACCCTTTGTTCCCGGCCACCGCCACCGTTCACCAGGGTCGGTAGATAAACGGGCCGTAACCGTTCAGCAGTGCCGCAGATGAGGTTTTGCAGCCAGGCGCCGCGTACACCGGGTACTCAAGCCTGGCTGATTGACCGAATCTGCGGTGCTGCTGAACGGTTACTGGCCACCACCGCCTGGCCGAAGGCGATACCGCCGTCGTTGGGAGGCAGACGTTGGGGCAGCAGAACCGTCAAGCCGGTCCTCTCCAGGCTTTCAGTCAAGCCGGCCAGCAGCACTTCATTCTGCATCACCCCGCCGGAAAGGGCCACCGTTTTTACCCCGGTTTCCGCTGCGGCTTCGTTCAGCGCCGCAGTGAACATTTTTACCAGGCTGTAATGAAAACGGCGACTTATTTCCGCCGGTCCCGCCCCGGCGGCCACCGCTGTGGCGATATCGCGGATCATCGGGCTGACCGCCATGATCAGCCGCCCATCAGCGTGGGTCAGCTCCCAGGCAAAAGACGGCGGCGCCAGGCCGCCACCGGCCTGCATCAGCTCAATGGCCGCCTGGGCTTCATAGCTGATCTCCCGGCGACCGCCGGCAATAACCGCCACCGCGTCAAAGAGACGGCCGCAGCTGGTGGTGACCGGGCAGTTAATGTTACCGTTGAGCATCTCGATCACCGCCTTGCGGCCGCCGGCCGCCACTGTCCGGTCAATGTCTGCCGGCAGCGGCAGCTTACCAAAACAGGGGGGGATATCGCCGCCAAAGGCCCGGTGCAGATAGGCCAGGCCGGTGCGCCAGGGCTGTTTCACCGCCAGGTCACCACCGGGCAGGGGCATGGGTTCAAGGTGTCCGTAGCGGCTGAAGCCGGCGGCCTCGCCCAGCAGTATTTCCCCGCCCCAGATGGTGTGATCCGGGCCATAACCGGTGCCGTCCAGGATCAGCCCCAGAGCCGGCCCCCGGTGATGGTTCTCCGCCAGGCAGGCGGCCAGGTGGGCATGGTGGTGCTGGACCGCCACTGCGGGCAGGCCCCGGTCGGCGGCCCATTGCCTGGCCCAGCGGGAGGCCAGGTAGTCCGGGTGCAGGTCATGGGCCACCATTTGCGGCCGGATGGCGAAAAGCCCGCTCAAATCGTCAATGGTACGACAAAACATCCGGTAACCTTCCAGGTTCTGCAAATCCCCCAGGTGCTGGCTGATCACCGCCCGGCCCCGGGCGGCCAGACAGACGGTGTTTTTCAACTCCGCTCCCACCGCCAGCAACTCCACTCCCTCGGTGGCCAGGGGCAGCAGGCCAGGGGCATACCCGCGCCCCCGGCGCAGGAAGACCGGGAACTTTTCATTTTTCGCCACCACCGAATCATCGTTGCCCCGCGCGATTTCTCGGTCGTGGAGCAGCAGGGCGTCGGCAATGCCGACCAGCCGTCGCCGGGCCTCATCGTTGGCGATGCAGATGGGTTCGCTGCTGCGGTTGGCGCTGGTCATCACCAGTACCGGCAGTTCATCGTCCAGCAGCAGGTAATGCAAGGGAGCGTAGGCCAGCATCAGGCCCAGGCGCCGGTTATCCGGCGCCACCGCCGGGGCCACCGGCAACGACGGGGCCGACAGCCTGACCGCCAGGACAATGGGCCGGGCGGGAGAGGTCAGCAGTTTTTCCTCCTCCGGGTCCAGATGCACCAGCCCCCGGGCGGCGGCCGCATCGCGAATCATCACCGCCAGGGGCTTGGCCTCCCGCCCCTTGCGACGGCGCAGGCGGGCCACCGCCCAGTCAT
>PWOG01000023.1 GCA_003557565.1 Desulfobulbaceae bacterium | reverse complement strand
GGGCACCGCATCTTGCGGCGATCAGGCCGGCTCACGTACTGATGTACGCTTCGCCGCCCCGATCACCACAACCTGCGGCACCCTGTGACCGCTTACCATTTCGCCCCCGTGATCACTTACGGCCATTCTGATGGTCATCGCCCGGACCGCCTCTCTCTGCCTCCTCCTGCTCCAGGGCGGTGACCATCAGAGTGGCCGGGGCGGCTTTTCTCTTCCACTGTAAGCGATCACAGGGCACCGCATCTTGCGGCCCCCTGTGACCGCTTACCATTTTGCCCCTGTGATCATTTACCTTCCACTTCCTGCCGGCTTCCGCCGGGATGCTTATCTCTTTGGCCACCAAACTGTTTCCAGGAAAATTACAGGTGTTGCCCGGCAGCGCCCAGTAGCTGAACCAGGGCACTCTGGCGCACCGCGGTGTCCCGGTTATGGACCGCCAGGGCCAGGGCCCGGCGGCTGCCCACCAGCACCGCCAGCTTGCGGGCCCGGGTGAGGCCGGTATAGACCAGGTTGTTGAACAGCATCCGGTAATGCTGGCTCAGCACCGGCATGATCACCGCCGCAAATTCGCTGCCCTGGGACTTGTGGATGGTAATGGCGTAGGCCAGTTCCAGCTCCGGCAGCTGATCACGGCGGTATGTCACCCGGCGCCCGTCGGGGGGAAAGGTTACCTCGCAGGTCTGCGCTTCGATATCGACGGCGCTGATGGTGCCGATATCGCCGTTGAACACCTCAAGATCGTAGTTGTTGCGGGTGTGGATCACCCGATCACCCAGGCGGAAGAGGCGCTCGCCCAGTTGCAGCTCCGGCCGCCCCGGCCCGGCGGGGTTGACCTCAGCCTGCAGCACCTCGTTGAGGTTGCGGGTGCCCAGGCTGCCCCTGGTCATGGGCGAGAGCACCTGGATTTCAAGCCCCGGTCCTTTGCTCCCCCGCCCCTGACTCGCCTGCCCTTCGCTCGCCAGTCCCTGGCTTTCCGGTCCCTCGCTCCCCCGCCCCCGGTACTTGGGAATCCATTCCCGGTAGAGTTTCTTCACCACCTCCACCGCCGACAGCCCATAATGCAGGGCCGACCAGGGGTGAACCTTTTTCAGCAGGGCTTTGAGCTCGGCGGAGCGGGTCTCGGCCCGCAGCAGCTGGTCAAGATCGACGTGACGAAACTTTTCCGGCAGTTCAAATTCGCTTTCATAGGGCCGCACCGCCTCCTCCAGGCGAAAACTGAAGGGATCGGCCTGCTCCCGAAAGCGACCATGATCAGGAGCGAAATGGCGGCGCACCCGGCCTAAAAAATGAAGCTGCTCCTGGGTGGCCTCGTCGGCATCGAGAAAGAGGCAGTCGCAATCCTGGCGCCAGCGCTCCGGATGCTGGAAAGGGGAATCGATAGGGGGCACCTCGCCCCGGTTGATCTGGTGGGCGTAACGGACAATGGCCGAGGCCGCCGCCTGGCGAAACACCTGGGTCAGCCGGAAAGCGGGCACGGCGGCAACATTCAGCAGATCCCGCAGCACGTTGCCGGCTCCCACCGGCGGCAACTGGTCGGGATCGCCGATGAACAGCACCTGGCCTTCCGGCGGCACGGCCCGCAACAAAGCGGCACTGAGGCTGATATCCAGCATGGAACATTCATCGATGATGAAAAAATCACCTTCCAACGGATTGTCGGCCCGGCGCTTGAAACCGCTGCCCTGCCATTCCAACAGGCGATGAAGGGTGCGGGCCTCGCGCCCCACCACCTCGCCCAGCCGCTGGGCGGCCCGGCCGGTGGGGGCGGCCAGCAGCACTCTGTGGCCCATGGCCTCCAGCAGGCGCACCAGCACCCTGGTGGCGGTGGTCTTGCCGCAGCCCGGCCCGCCGGTGAGAATGGCAAAACGCCGGCCCACAATGCCGGCCACCGCCTGCCGCTGCTGGTCGGAAAGCTCCAGGCTTTGGGTGCGGCAGTAACGCTCCAGCCAGTCGGCCACCCGCTGCTGCTCCACCTTCACCGGGGCCAGCAGGGCCTTGACTTGGGTCGCCACCGTTTCTTCATCATAATACAGGGTTTTGGAATAATAACAGGTCAGCGGGTTGCCCTGGTTATCGGCCAGGGTACGCACCATCAGCTTGCCCGCCGCCGCCATCTGCGCCAACAAACCTTCGGCCCGGGGAGCGATGTCCAGCTCCAGCAGTTCCCTGACCCCGGCAATCACCTGCGCCAGGGTCAGGTAACAGTGCCCCTGCTCCCGGCCGGCGGCCAGCACATGGCGGATGGCCGCCATCAGGCGCGGCTCGCCGTCCCTGGCAAAACCCAGGCTTAAGGCCACCCGATCGGCGGAAAAAAAGCCGATGCCGAAAATATCCTCGGCCAGGCGGTAAGGGTCGGCACTGACCGTCGCGATGGCCTGATCACCATATTCCTTGTAGATCCGCACCGCAAACAGGGTGCTGATCCCGTGACCCTGCAAAAACAGCATCACTTCGCGGATGGCCCGGTGTTCCTGCCAGGCGGCGCTGATGCTTTTGAGCTTGGTCTCGGCAATCCCGGGCACCTCGGTGAGCCGCTCGATCTCCTGCTCAAAGACATCCAGGGTTTGCTCGCCGAAATGGCGGACAATCTTGCGGGCGGTCTTGGGCCCCACCCCCTTGATCAACCCGGAGCCGAGATATTTCTCCAGCGCCGCAGCCGAAGCAGGCTTAACCTCCAGGGCGGTGTCGGCCTTGAACTGGCGGCCATAGCGCGGATGCTCACTCCACTGCCCCAGAAAGCGCATGGTGGCTCCGGCAAAGACCTGCATCTGGTGCACCAGCACATACACCGCGTCCGACCGCCGGTCAAAGGGCTGCACCCGCAACACCGACCAGCCGTTTTCCGGGTTGTGGTAGGTAACCCGCTCGACGATTCCTTTCAGTTCATCCTGTCTTCGGTCCTGCTGCATATTACCCGGCCTGATTAAGTGGCTTGTCAACATTTGCAAACGAACCGCCCGTTAAATCGATACTATGTTGGCCCTGGCGAACGGTTGCCAACATTCAAAGAACATCCAGGGGGCTGACCACGCCGTGGCCGCCGCGATTTAAGACGTGGGTGTAAATCATGGTGGTGGAAACGTCGGCATGGCCCAGCAGCTCCTGGACGGTGCGGATATCGTAACCGGCGGCCAGCAGGTGGGTGGCGAAACTGTGGCGCAGGGCATGGCAGTTGACCCGCTTGGTCAGGCCCGCCGCCAGGGTGGCCTTCTTGATGCTCTTTTGCAAACCGTTTTCATGGATATGGTGCCGCCGGACCACGCCGCTGCGCGGATCGATGGAAAGGCGGCCGCTGGGAAAGACAAACTGCCAGCCCCACTCCCGGGCGGCGTTGGGGTATTTACGGCCCAGGGCCTCGGGCAGATATACCTCGCCCAGGCCCTGGGCCAGATCTTCCTCGTGCAGCCGCCGCACCTCGGCCAGATGATCCCGCAAAGGCGCCTGCACCCCCTGGGGCAGCGGTACCACCCGGTCCTTTTGGCCCTTGCCGTCACGGACCATAATCTGCCCCAGGTCGAAATCGACATCCTGCACCCGCAGGCGGACACATTCCATCAGCCGCAGGCCGGTGCCGTAAAGCAGCGAGGCCATCAGATGATGCAGGGCGCTGATCTCCCGCAGGGCCTCCAGCAGCCGCGCCGTTTCCGCCCGACTGAGCACCACCGGCAACCGCCGGGGCTTCTTGGCCCGCACAAAATCGGCCAACTCCCCCACCTCGCGCCCCACCGCCTCCCGGTAAAAAAAGACCAGGGCATTGAGGGCCTGGTGCTGGGTACTGGCCGCCACCCGGCCCTCCACCGCCAGCTTTTGCAAAAACGAGGCGATTTCCGCCTCGCCGGCCACCGCCGGCTCCACTTCCCCCAAAAAGCTTAAATAGCGGCAGGCCCAGGAAAGATAAGCCTGCTCGGTGCGAATGGCGTAACGCCGCCGCCGGATGGCAAGCACCAGTTCATCAAGCAGCTTTTCATGCCGCCCGCGCACGGCGTCCAGCAAGGGCGCCTGCCCCGTCGGCGTGGTACTGGGCAACACCCCCTGTTCCCGGGCAATGCTGGGGTGATCAACCGCCAATTCCTGGGCGGAATTAAGCCAGTACTCCCAGTTCACTTCCTTCTCGCAGGCAGCCCCGGCAAGCTGCAACAAATTCCGTATAGCATCCACTGCCTGGCGAAATTGCCAGTCCTTAATTCTGCCTTTGCGCCCCAACTCTTCCAGGTAACGGTTAACCTCCGTGGCATCCAGCTCCCGCAGCTTGCGACCCTCCAGCGATTTGACAAAAGCCTCGGCCCGCCTGACATACCAGCGGGCCACCTTCGGTTTAACTCCGCGCTTATTGAGCAAATCAAGATAACGATCCCAAAAGATTTCGACCCTTTTGTTTGGCGTTGACTTTGTTTGCGGCATCAGGTAGCCTCCCGATAATAAACAGTTATCAGAGGGGGATTAACAGCGGCCCAAACCAAATAATACACAGAATTGACTCAAAATCAATAGGTCGCTTTCTGCCTATTTCTATATTTTGCCAATTCTGTCTAAACCACTGTTCAAGTAAGATAAATCAGGAAAAACAACAAGATATAGCGACAGCCTCCACGACAAGATAATAATATGATCCACTGAGCGGACATGAATAACACCTTGCTGACTGGCCATAACCATCTTGAAGTTGCTGATATTTTCCAGTGTTACGGAAACGAATACAGGTCAAGCAACAAAATGACCAAGAGGCAACATGCGGTGATGACTGCCATAACGAATTGCCGCACTGATTGGTTCGGGTACCGTGAAGATAAGTGTGACGATTGCGGTCATGTCGAACGAAACTTCAACTCCTGCCGAGATCGTCATTGCCCGAAGTGCCAGGGGATATCGCAAAAAAAATGGATAACGGCACGACTGGACGATATTCTTCCCGTTCCTTACTACCACATAATCTTTACGTTACCCCACCAGATTCACCCGATTCTCCGGTACAACAAAAAAACCATTTACAACCTGCTGTTTTCCAGTGCCTCCCAAACCCTGCTGGCCTTTGGCCGTGATCCCAAATGGCTCGGCGGCGAGATTGGCTTTTACGGAGTGTTGCACACTTGGGGGCAAACACTTTGGCTCCACCCGCATCTCCATTTCCTGGTGCCCGGCGGCGCTCTTAGCGATGATGGCCAGTGGATTGAAGCCCCTCATCGAGGCAGGTTTCTTTTTC
>PWOG01000160.1 GCA_003557565.1 Desulfobulbaceae bacterium | reverse complement strand
GGCCGGCGGTTCGGCGGCAGGTGGTGAGGACTGTGAGGAAGGACATGGGGGCCACGGGCAAGGGCGGGACGACAGGGGCCCGCGGCTGGAGTCGGAACATCGGCCGGTGCCGCAGCGGACCTACCACTTCAACGAATATCGGCGCCGGGCCGAAGTCAGGGCCTACGTTCGCCGCCCCGACGGCTCGGTGATCGAACCGGAACTGATCCTGGGGGCCAACCCCCGGGTGACCTTCCCGACCCCGCCCGGCGACGGTCCGGCCCACGGAGCCCACAATGTTTACGTGGTGGAACGGGGGGTGGAAGACGGGATGCTGGTGGTCCGGGTGGCCAAATGGATCACCATGCATCACAGCTGCCGCTGGGGACATGACGGCAAATTCGATCCGCTCCTGACCAACCCCCAGTCCCTGGATGTCATTCCCTTTGAAATCGTGGTGGACGACCTCTGGACCCCCAACTTCCACGCCGCGGTAACCTCCGGAGATAAACTCCGGATCACGGTGCTGTCTTACAATGAACCGGTGGCGGGAGCCGAGGTGACCCTGACCACCGAGCAGGGCTGGAGCAAAACGGTGACCAGCGACGACCACGGGGTGGCCTCCATCCAGTTGATCCGGGATTATTATCCCCCGTTATGGAAGGATTTTCGCCGGTCCCACCGCGGCCCCTTCGAGGTCAGCGCCCGCTACCGGGTGGAAAAATCCGGTGAATTCGGGGGGGAGCCTTACTCGCGGGTGAGTTACCAGGTTACCCACCCTTGGGTCTATTCGCCCCCCGAACGGGATTATACCTCCTACGCTTACGGGCTGCTGCTCGCCTCCTCGATAATGATCATCGCCGGGGCGGGGATTTATCTCCACCGGGAACGGCGCAAACGCCCTTACCGGGGGATCGTCTTCGATGAATAAATTGCGGCGCGCCATCAACAACAGCGATCTCGGCCGGTTCCGTTTTTATGTCCAGCTGCTGTTCTTTGCAGTGCTGATCTATGGCGGTTATCTGGCCCTTAACCTCGGCAATCAGCTGCCCACTTTTGCCTGCCTCTATAGCGATCTGCACGGCGGTTCCTGTTACCTGCTGGGGTTTCAGCACCAGATGGTCACCCCCTGGCCGGAGATGTTCGGGGGACGGGGAATCGGCATTCTGATCGGGCTGGCCACCTTTGTCGCCTTTTTTGTGGTGTTCAACAAAGCCTGGTGCGGTTTTATCTGTCCCCTGGGGACCATCCAGGACTGGCTCAGCTCGTTGCGGAGCAAGTTGAAGATCCGTCCGGCCAGCTATTCCGAACCCGTTTTTCAGCGCCTGAGCAGAATCAAGTATATCCTGCTGGCCCTGCTGATCCTCCTTCCCATGGCCATCGGCAACAGCTTCTTCGGCCTGCCCAAGTTGAGTCACGACTGGGGGGTGCCGTTTTGCATGATCTGCCCGGGTCGCACCGTGCTGCCGCTGTTTACCGGGGACTTCAGTCAGCTGGCCATTGATTTGAGTTCCACCACCAAGCTGACCCTCACCGCCCTGGGAATGGCGATAACCGGTCTGTTTTTTCTCGGTTCCCTGGTCAAGCCTCGTTTCTTTTGCCTGTTCTGCCCCATGAGCGCCTTGCACTACATCTTTTTCCGGGCGGGACTGCTGCGCCTGACCAAAGACGGAGCCAAGTGCACCCGCTGCGGCAATTGCTACAGGGCCTGCGATGTGGGGATCCGGGCCATTGCCGATGATCTGGAAAGCACCAATATCGTCAAGGACGACTGCATGATGTGTGGCAAGTGCATCGAGGTCTGCCCCGAAGACGGCTGTCTGCGGGTGAAATTCCTGAATCTGCCGGTTTACGAGTCTTCCGCCGAGGGTTTCTTCACCAGAATGGAGAGGAAAAACAATGGAAAATGAACGACTGCAGCGGATGCGCAAAACCACCCGTCTGCACCTGGCCATGGAAGCTGAAGAGACCCTGCAGCGGCTGGAGGAATTCCCCGAACGGCCGGCGGCCATGGAATATTTTTATGCCCTGTTTCGCCGGATCAGCAACGGCGACGGACTGACCTCCCTGGCCGGAGAGGGCAAGGTGATCGCCACCATGTGTATGCAGGTACCCCAGGAGCTCATCCTGGCCGTTGGCGCCCACCCGCTGCGCTTGTGCAGCGGTGCCAACGCTTACGACCAGGTGGGGGCCGAATTCATGCCCGCCAAGTCTTGTCCGGTGATCCGGGCCACCCTGGGCATGCTCAAGGTCAATTATTCCCTGTGGGGAGACAATCTGGCCAGCATCGTGATTCCCACCACCTGTGATCAGAAGAAGAAGGCCTGCGAACAGCTCACCAATATGGGTTATCCGGTTTACAGCCTTGAGATGCCCGCCGGCAAGGACAGTGACCTGGCCAGGTATTACTGGCAGGAGTCGGTCAAACAGTTTGCCCATGATCTGGAGGGGCTTGCCGGCCGGCGCCTTACTGCGGCCGGGCTGCGGGGGGCCATCGGCAAAGTCGGCCGGGCGGCGGCCCTGTTCCGGCAACTTCATCGCCTGCGCGGCAATCGACCGCCTTTGATCCTGGGGTCCGATCTTTTCCTGGTCTACAACGCTTATTTTTTCGATGATATCGAGCGCTGGAGCGCGGCGGTGGAGGCACTGACCGCGGAGCTGGAAGAGCGCCGGCAAAACGGGGTTCGGGTCACCAACCGGCGGGCGCCGCGACTGCTGTTCACCGGCTCACCGCCGATCTTTCCCAATTTCAAGGTGCCGGTGCTGGTGGAACTATCCGGCGGTATCATCGTCGCCGACGAATCCTGTTCCTCGACCCGACTGCTCTCCGATGCCGTGGCCTATGACGAGGCGGCACTCAACGACATGGTACCGGCGGTGGCCGACCGTTATCTCAAGCCGTGCACCTGTCCCTGCCTGACCCCCAACGGTGATCGCCTGCGCAAGCTGGTAACCATGGCCGGGGAACTCGAGGTGGACGGGGTGGTCTACCAGGCCTTTTCCGGCTGCCTGCCCTACGAGATGGAGCGCCAGCAGGTCAATGAAGTACTGAGTGAGCGGGGTATTCCCATGCTTTATGTGGAAACCGACTACAGTCCCGAGGATTCGGGCCAGCTTTCCACCCGGGTGGAGGCCTTCATCGAATCGATCAAGGCCAGAAAGCGCCGGAAGGTCCGAACCAAATAGAGGAAACCATGAAATATTTCGGCGGTATCGATATCGGTTCCACCAGTATCAAACTGGTCCTGATCGATGAGGAAAAAAGGATTGTGGCCGACGCCACCTGCCCCACCGGCAGTCATTTTCATCACAACACCATGACCGCCTTTGAAGGGATGCTGATTAGGGGCAATATTGCCCGCCACGAGGTGGCTTATATTTTCTCCACCGGCTACGGCCGCAAGCTTTTCAAGGAGTCGGATGAGACCATCAGCGAAATAACCGCCAACGCCGTGGGGGCCGCAGGCTTCAGCCGGGAGGGGGAGCCGGTGCAGACCATTATCAATATTGGCGGTCAGGATCTGAAGGTGATTCAGCTCGACCGGCAGGGACAGATTCAGAACTTTGCCATGAACGACAAATGTGCCGCCGGCACCGGTCGCTTCCTGGAGATGACGGCCCGCAACCTGGAGGTGGAGGTGGATCAGCTGGGCGAACTGCATCACCGGGCCCGGGGGGTGCCACTGACCATCAACAGCACCTGCACGGTGTTTGCCGAATCGGAAATCATCAGCCTGCTGGCGGGCGGCCACGGCAAGGAAGAACTGATCGCCGGGGTCCATTATTCCATCGCCAAACGGGTCGCCCGGCTGGCCAAACGGTTTGTCGGGGAGGGGGCGGTTTTCTTCGACGGCGGTCCGGCCCGCAACCGGGGGCTGGTCGACGCCCTGGAAGACGAGTTGATGCGGCCGGTGATAGTGCCCCCCACCCCGCAGATCACCACGGCTTTCGGGGCCGCCCTGCTGGCCATGGAGGCCTGTGAGGACCCGGAGGAACCGGAGCGTGGCTGAAGCGGGGGGTATTTTTTTGCTGGGCCTGGCCTACGGGGCCACGGTCTGCAGCCTGAGCTGTCTGCCCTGGCTGGGCCCCTACCTGCTGGGATGTGGCGACGGTTTTCGCGACGGTCTGGCAGGGGCGCTGTTTTTCATGCTGGGCAAGACGGTCAGTTATACCATCTTCGGCGCCCTGGCCGGGCTGCTGGGGCAGGTCATGACCATGAGCGTCGACCAGCAGCGGCTTATTCCCGGTCTGGCCCTGATCGGCGCGGCCTTGCTGCTGCCGCTGATGTCAAAAGAGAGCTGCCGGCAGCGGCCGGTGGTGGCGGAAAAAAGGGGTTCCCTGCTGATGCTGGGCATGGCCACCAGCCTGACCCCTTGCCCACCGCTGGCGGCTATCCTGGTACTGGCCGCCGGCGGTGGCTCCTGGTTGGCCGGGGCCGCTTACGGGTTGCTCTACGGCGGCGCCCTGATGGTTTCCCCGCTGCTTATCGCCGGGGGCGGGCTGGCGTTGATCGGCCGGCAGATCCGCCGGGAATGCGGCGGGTTCAAACCCTGGCTGCAGGGTGCCAGCATGCTGATCATGGTGGTGATGGGTCTGCGGGTGCTGGCGGGGGCATAAATGTTGGGCAGCTGATCGGCGGCTATACATTTCCTGCCGGTGATTGGCCCGGTTTAGTGCAGAGCGATTGCACAGCACCGGTAAGGCTGGGCGGAAACGGTTCAGGCGTCGCCTGCACAGGGTGCACAAGCCTGGCTGATCGCCCGAAGGTGCGGTGCGGCTGCTTGGTTACAAGAAAAGTCAGTTAACGCAGCAGGAGGCAAGGTTAATGGACTGGATAAAATATACTGTTGATTACGGCATCATCGGCCTGCTGATTCTGATGAGCATCGCGGTGCTGGCCATCGTCATCGAGCGGCTGATGGTCTACAAAAACCTGCGGCTGGAGGATTTTGACGACAGAAGGAAGCTGGAGCTGGAGCTTACGGAAAAGCTTCATCTGATCGGCACCGTAGGCCGCAATGCCCCTTACCTGGGGCTGCTGGGCACGGTGCTGGGAATCATGCTGACCTTCTACGACATGGGTGCCAGCGGCCAGATGGATGCCGGCGGGATCATGGTCGGGCTCTCCCTGGCCCTGAAGGTAACCGCCGCCGGTTTGCTGGTGGCCATTCCGGCGGTCACGGCATACAATCTGCTGCAGCGGCGGGTAAAGGTGTTGTTGACTCACTG
>PWOG01000149.1 GCA_003557565.1 Desulfobulbaceae bacterium | reverse complement strand
GTCGCCGCCGAATCATTTTGGTAAAGCCCCTGTTATCGCTCGGTCGATAACGGGGGCTTTTTTGTTTGCCCAACGTACCGGGCAACCCCGGCTGCCGGGCAACCCCGGCCTGTTGCCAGAAATTGGCGTCGCCACGACCAAGGGGAGGACAAACAGATTATCCAAGTGTCGCGCTGTGGTATGAAAGATAAACGCTCAGCGCCCCTCTCATTTGCCCACAACATAACTCTGGTCGATATACTGTGGCAACAGCGCTTTAATCTGCTCATCACTACCGGCTATCGGCAACCGTTCAAATAAGGCTCAGCAGGTGCAAGAAATGGCCGGGTGGCCATTTCTTGCCAGATTATTATCCAGCGAAGACGCCATGGTCATAACACCGCAAGCTGCCTTTGTTTAAGGGTACAAGCAATGGCTTTGCCCAGCAGACTTTTGGGCGGTACTTCGCCTGCGGCAGTGGCTATTGTCGGCTCATGTTCCTTCGTGGTCTGGCCAGATTATCGCTGTCCCAGCCCCCGCCCAGGGCTTTGATCAGGGCGATATTGGCCTGGAGCTGTTGGTTGCGGGTCTGAAGAACCGCCCGCTGCTGGGTATGGGCCGCTCGCTCGCTTTCGATTACTTCCAGATAACTGACCAGGCCGGCCCGGTAGCGCTGATGAGACAGGTCCACGGTTTCCCGGGCATGCCTTAACGCTCGTTGCTGGGTTTCCTGCTGTTGGGTAAGAATGGCCAGGGCGGCCAGGGCGTTTTCCACCTCCTGCATGGCCTGGAGGATTGTCTGCTGGTACCTGGCCAGGGCTTCCTCGTGGGCGGCTTTGGCCTGTTCCAGCCGGGCCCGGTTGCGGCCGCCGTCAAAAATGGGCAGGCTCAGTTGAGGGCCAAAATTCCAGAAATGGTTGCCGCTGTTCAGCAGGTTGGAAAGCTCGTTGCTGCCATATCCCGCTGCTCCAGTCAGGCGAATGGCCGGGAAAAAGGCGGCTTCGGCGGCGCCAATCCTGGCGTTGGCGGCCATCAGTTGGCGCTCGGCCGCCGCCACATCGGGGCGGCGTTGTATAAGCTCGGCGGGCAATCCCGGGTCCACGGTGGGAACGTGCAAATCATCCGCGTCGGTGGGGGGCAGTTCAAAACTGGAGGCCGGTTCACCCAGCAGGAGGGCCAGGGAGTGTTCGACCTCGCTGCGTTGCTGACGCAGCATGACCACTTCCGCCTCGGCGACCGCCAGTTCCGTGTCGGCCCGGCTCAAGTCCAGCTTGTCGCTTAAACCATGCTGAAACCGGCTGGTTACCATGCGTTTGTTTTCCCGCCGCAGAGCCACGGTTTGCTCTATTAATTGAATTTCTCTGTCCAAGGTCAAAAGGGAGAAATAGGTGCGAGCCACATCGCTGTGAAGCATCAGACGAAAACTTTCTACTTCCGCCGCACTGGCCTCGAATTCGGCCTCGTCGGCTTCGCTGAGACGGCGCAGCCGACCTCGAATATCCAGCTCGTAGTTGAGGTCAAGAGGAAGGCGGAAGGTGTTGGTGGTCTCCGATACCCCCATGGGAGACAGATCTTCGGCGGTGCGGCTGCGCTGGGCCGAGGGTTGCAGATCCAGGCGGGGCATCAGTTCGGCCTCGCTGATACCGGCCTGGGCCCGGGCCTGATCCATGCGGGCAAGAGCCGCCCGCAGTTCCTGGTTGTTGTCGGCAGCCCGCTGCTGCAGTTCATCCAGCACCGGATCATGGTAAATCCGCCACCATTCACCTTTGGGCAGTTCATCGGCGGGCAGTCCATTTTGCCAGATTACCTCGTATCCTTCTGCGTACCGGTATTCAACCGGGGTGGTTGTGTCCGGTCGCCGGTATTCAGGGCCTGCGGCACAGCCGGCCAAAAATATGATGATTAGCAGCAGACTGAGTTTGGACATGGTTGGACTCTCCAGCAATTATTGATAATTAACGGTGTCTCTGGTAACCGTTCACCAGGCCAGCAACCTGTTGATTTAACGGGCCGTAACCCCAGCAGCAGTGCTGCAGGTTCGGACGATCAGCCTGGCGCCGCTTACACAGGGTACTCAAGCCTGGCTGATCGTCCGAAGATGCGGTGCGGCTGCTGGGGTTACTGGCTTTGCCGGCGTTGTTGGCGCCAGGTGGCAAGTTCTTCCAGCAGAGTGTAGAAAAGCGGTACAAAAAGCAGGGCCAGGGTGCTGGCCGCCAGCATTCCGCCTAATACCACTGTACCGATCTCCTGCCGGCTGGCGGCCCCGGCGCCGGTGGCGAAGACCAGGGGCAGGGTGCCGATGATAAAGGTCATGGCGGTCATGACGATGGCCCGGAACCGTTGGCGGGCGGCGGCCATTGCCGCTTCGCCGGGGATCATGCCTTCACGGCGGTTCTGGGCGGCGAACTCGACAATGAGGATGGCGTTTTTAGCGGCCAGGCCGATTAATACCAGCAGCCCCACCTGGAAATAGATGTCGTTGGGAAAACCCCGCAGCAGGGCGGCCATGACCGCCCCGAAAACCCCGATGGGAACTGCGGTGGCCACCGCCAGGGGCAGGGTCCAGCGTTCATACTGGGCGGCCAGAATTAAAAAGACCATCAGCAGCCCCAGGCCAAAGGCCGCACCTCCGGCCCCGGACGCCACCTCCAGCTGGTAGGCCTCGCCGATCCATCCCAGCAGGGTATCGTATGCCGTGTTTTGCTCACCAAGGCCGGCCACCACGGCCTCCATGGCTTCCTTGGCTTCGCCCGAGGTAAACCCCGGAGCCGGATCGGCCATGAGCTTGGCGGCCGGAAACAGGTCAAACCGGTTGATGATGTCCGCGCCGCTGGTCCGCTCCAGCTGCAGCAGTGAATTCAGCGGTATCATTTCACCCGCGCTTGAACGAACAAAGACGTGGCGAAGATCTTCGGGCTGGCTGCGGTACTTGCCTTCGGCCTGCATGTTGACTTGCCACAATCTTCCCATGTAGCTGAAATCATTTACATAAAGCGAACCAAAGGTGCTTTGCATGGCCTCGAAGATGCTGTTGATCGGCACTCCCAGGGCCTTGGCCTTTTCCCGGTCCACCCTGGCCCGGTAACGTGGTATCCCGGCGTCCAGGGTGGTGCGGGCATTGATCAGTTCCGGACGCTGGTTGGCCTCCTGTACCACCTGCTGGGCCAGGGCCTCTATTTCTCCGGGCGAGACTTCTCCCCGCACCTGCAGATATCCTTCCACCCCACCGGTCAAAGACATCCCCTGGATCGGCGGTGGGATAAAGGCAAAGATGTTGGCCTCCTGAATGCCAAAGCCCATGCCCATGATCCGCTGAGCAATTGCCGAGGCATGCTGTTGGGGAGCCCGGCGCTCGGACCAGTCGGTGAGGTTGGCAAAGCCGACCATGGCGTTGGTCCGCAGCGACATGGCCAGGATATCAAAGCCGGCCAAACCTGTAAACTCGCTGATTTCCTCCTGGGCCAGCAGGTGCTGGTTAAGGGTGTCCCTGACCTCGTTGGTTCGGTTCAGAGAAGAAGCGGGCGGCAGTTGGGCCACCACCAGGGCCACCCCTTGATCCTCCTGGGGGAGCAGGCCCGAAGGCAGTCGCTGCATGGTTAACGCGGTCACTACCAGCAGGGTGACAAACAGCGCCACCCCCAGGATCCGGCGACGGATCAAAAAACCGGCACTGACCACGAAAAAGTTGGTCAGATACTCAAAAACCCGGTTGAACATCCGGAAGGGCGCCAGTACCGTTTGCCTCTGTTTGTCCAGGAGCATGGCGCACATGGCCGGGGTCAGGGTCAGGGCCACCACCCCGGAAACCACCACCGACACGGCAATGGTAACCGCGAACTGGCGGTAAAGTTCCCCGGTGAGCCCACCCAAAAAAGCCACCGGGGCAAAGACCGCCACCAGTACCAGGGTAGAGGCCACCACCGCACCGGCTACCTGATCCATGGTGGCAAAGGCCGCCTCCTTGGCCTTGAGTCCCTTTTCCGCCATCAGTCTTTCCACATTTTCCATGACGATGATGGCGTTGTCCACCACAATACCGATGGACAGAACCAGGCCGAAAAGGGTCAGCAGGTTGACGGAAAAACCAAAGAGCTGCATCCCGGCAAAGGTTCCGATGAGGGAGACGGGAATCGCCGCCACCGGGATCATGGTGGCTCGAAAGCGCTGGAGAAAGAGAAAGGTTACCAGAATAACCAGGACGGAGGCGAACAGAATGGTTTTAATCACCTCCTGGATGGAAATTTCGACAAATTCGGTGGTGTCGTAGGGAATGGTGTAATCGATCCCTTCCGGGAAGCGCCGGCTGATCTCCTCCAGGGTTTCCCTAACGTTTTCAGCCGTGGCCAGGGCGTTGGCCCCGGGCTGGAGATAAATCCCGATGGGCACGGTGGGCTGGCCGCCATAGGCGGCGGAAAAATCGTAGCGCTCGGAGCCCAGTTCAATCCGGGCCACATCTCCCAGGCGCAGGGTGGCTCCATCCTCTCCGGTGTGGACTATGACCTGCTCAAATTCCTCCGGGGTGGTCAACTGGCCGCCAGTGGTTACGGTATAGGTAAAGGCCTGCTCCTTGGGAGCCGGTTCGGCCCCGATCTGACCGGCGGCAAACTGGGCGTTCTGTTCCCGCAGGACGGCGGCCAGGTCGCTGGTGGTCAGGCCGTATTGTTCCAGCTTATCCGGCTGCAGCCAGATCCGCATGGCGTAATCCTGGCTGACAAACAGGGATGCTTCCCCTACTCCCGGCAACCGTACCAGTTCGTCGATTACGTTGAGCAGAGCGTAATTGCTCAGGTGCAGGGTGTCGTAATGACCCTCCGGGGAGGTGAGCACCCCGACCATCAGGATATTGGGGGAACGTGCCTCTACCCGGACTCCCAGGTCGCGAACCCTTTGGGGCAGGCGGGGGAGGGCCGCCTGTACCCGGTTGTTAACATTGATCGCCGCCTGATCAGGATCCGTGCCCATCTCAAAGGAAACGGTGATCATCAGGGAGCCGGCGTCGCTACTGGTGGACTCCAGATAAATCATGTCGTCCACCCCGTTGATTTCCTGCTCCAGGGGAGCGGCCACCGAATCAGCCAGGGCTTCGGCGTCGGCTCCGGGGTATACCGCCTGGACCACCACCTGAGGGGGGACCACGTCGGGGTACTGTTCCACGGGCAGGGTCCGCAGGGCCACCGTGCCGGCCAGAATGATGACAATCGAAATAACCGAGGCGAAGATCGGCCGCTCAATGAAAAAACGAAACATGCCTAATCCTCCGCCGGCTCCGCTGTTTCCTGATCGGCTGCTGTGGGGTCAACCGGCATTCCGTCGGCGAGAGCCACCTGGCCGTTGACCACCAGCTTCTCACCCGCGCTCAGGCCGCCCAGTATGACCTGGCCGTTTTCGATTACCGGCCCCAGTTCAACATCCCTGGAGCGGGCCAGGTTGTCCTCGTCGATGACAAACACCCGGGGGCCGTTGCGGCCGCTGCCGACGGCCTCGGGGGGGATCAGAAATACACCTTCCAGGCTTTCCAGAACCATCCTGAGGCGGACGAACTGACCGGGAATCAAGCGGTAATCGGGATTGGCAAACACCGCCCGGGCGGAGACCGTACCGGTTCGCGGGTCGATGGTGCCGGCGGTAAAATCAAGTCTGCCGGTTTGCCGGTGCCTGGTGCCGTCGGGCAGCAGCACAACGACTTCAATACTTTCCTCGGCACTTGGTTCGCCGTCTGCAGAGTGGTTTAAAATTTCCCGGCCCAGCCTTTGCGCCGCCGCGTCGTTCTCGGGCAGGGCGAAGCGGACATGGACCGGGTCCAGTTGGGTGATGTTGGTAAGCAGAGTACCCTGTTCGAGCAAATTGCCTTCGGAAAAGGCTTCCCGGTCGGTTATCCCGCCGATGGGGGCGGTTACTTCAGTGTAGCGCAAATTTCGGCGGGCGTCGGCCACCAATGCCTCGGCCAGAGCCAGGCGAGCTTCGGCCAGCTCGCGGTTGGCCAGGGCCTGGTCCCGTTCCCGGGCACTGATGGCATCATCCCGGTACAGCCCTTCAACGCGCCGCCATTCCCGGTTGGCCTGCTCAAGGCTGGCCGCGGCGTTGGCCCGTTCCGCCTGGGACTGACGCCAGGCGATTTGGTAGGGTTCCGGGTCGATCTGAAAAAGCGGGTCATCCTTGGCCACCATCTGGCCTTCCCGATAAAGCCGCTTTTCCAGGAGGCCGCCCACCCGGGCCCGTACTTGCACCTCCCGGGAACCATGCACCCGGGCAGGATACTCGCTTTCGATCAGGACATTCTCCGGGTTCACTGCCATGGTAGTGACCGGTGCCGGCGGCCGCTGCTGGTCATTGCCCTGCTCGGCGGGCCCGCAGGCCGTCAGCGACAGGGAAAGCAAGAAGATGAACAGCGGACCCGCCTGGCGATATAACTGCCGGGGTCGTCTGGTTTTTTGGTTAGAACTCATGGTGGTCTCCATTGTTGACTTGCCAACCATTGATCGTGGCCATACAATTTATGGATTTATTTAAGCTGTAAATGGTTACTGCCGGATCATTGTTTTCCATGGTGTCGCAGGGCGTCCCAAGCGGCCTGGATGGTCAGGCTGATGATTTCTTCCGTCACCACCAGATTACGGTTACTGTGCTCTTTGGCCAGGGCCACCACCGGCCCCCAGGCCATGGCTTCCAGCACCTTCATGGGGACATCCTTGCTGATTCCCTGTTCCCGGATCTCCCGCAGAATGTCATAGATAATGCCGTCATCCCGTGGCAGACGGGATGTGGCGGAAGTGGCGTAGGGCGAATAGTAGTAAAGCTCCATGAAGCGGAATTCCGCCGGGTGTTTGATAAACATCCGCAGCAGATCGCCGAAGACCTGGTGAAAACGACGGGACAGAGAGGCATCGGGATCATGGCCGGCCAGGACCTGCTGCTGATAGCGCTGGTGCAATTCCTGGAAAAGTTCATGGATCAAAGTGTCCTTGTCCTTGAAATAACGATAAATGGTGCCGACTCCAATCCCCGCATTCCGGGCAATGGCGGAAGTGGGAGCGCCGTGAAATCCCCGCTGGGCAAAAAGCTCCAGGGCGGCAGACATGATCAGCTCCCGTTTGCCTTTTTCGGCATCGATTTTCGCCACGATTGTTCTCCTGGAATGCTGGCATTAGTTGCGGAGTGAACGTTCACTCCGATAAGTGGCATATCGTTATCCGTAACTGTTGCCACGTCAAGGAAAATATTCGTTGAACCGGGTTATAATGGTGAAACTTTCGGGTCAGGATGTTTTTGGGGACCCGGGCGGTTTGCCGGCTTTTTTTGCCTCCAGGATGGTCAGGCGTTGTTCCAGCTCCTCGCTGAGTTTGACCCTTCCTTCCAGCACACAGCCCCGGCGACCGGGGATGCAGTCGTCGTGGAGTTTGCGGCACTGGTCCAGGTTGAGATCGTAGTTGCGGCAATGAAAAGTCATGTGAACAACTCCTGTATTAAATCAGGGTGGAAATTTTCTGGATGAAATAACGGGGTGCTGTTCGGCTCACCACATAAGCCGCTTACGGATTTTTAAAGTGCACATCACGCTGGGGATAGGGAATGGTGATCCCGGCCTCTTTGAAAGCTTTCCAGATGGCCAGGTTTACCTCCGAGCGTACCCCGCCGGACCCCGCCTCCGGATCGCCGATCCATACCCGCAGTTCCAGGGCGATGCCGCTGTCGGCAAAGTTCAGCAGCCGGACCATGGGGGCGGGGTCGCTCAGCACCCGGGGGGAAGAAGAGGCCGCTTTAAGCATCAGCGCCATGGCCTCTTCGGGGTCGTCGTCATAGCTTATTTGCACCGGCAGCTTGAGCCGGACATTGCGGTCGCCATAACTCCAGTTGATCACCTGGTTGGTAATCAGGTTTTCATTGGGAATCAGGGTATCGACCCCGTCCCGGTTGCGGACCACGATGTAACGGGCCCGCAATTCTTCCACCCAGCCGTATTTATCGTCGATGGTGATGACATCCCCGGGTTTAATCGAGCGGTCCATGATCAGGATGAAGCCGCTGATGAAGTTGGAGGCTATTCGTTGCAGGCCAAAACCCAGCCCGACCCCCAGGGCTCCGCCGAATACGGTGAAAGCGGTCAGGTCGATCCCCACCAGGTTCAAGGAAAGCAGCAGGGCAACGGTGATCAGAAAAAATTTGGCGAACTTGGCCAGCCCCACTTGCATGGTGGAACTGAAATAGCGCAGTGTCCTGACCCGCTGCTCGATCAGGCCGGAAAGCCAGACCGCCACCACGATGGCCAGGGCCAGCAGCATGGTCAGTTCCAGGGCCGAGAGCAGAGAAACCCGGGTGTCGCCAACCCGGATGGCAAGGGCATCAAGCCCGCCCCTTACCGCCGGCAGCCAGCCCAGCAGATGCAAGCCGACCAACAGCCAGATGCCGGTGGCGATGATGTTTTCTCCGGCCTTCAAGGTCGGGCCCGGGGCGAAACCCTTGCGCAGCATGTAAAGCAGGATCCGGATCAGGGCCAGGGAGAGCAGCAGCGGAACGGCAAGATCCAGCAGGGTGTGGGGGTACCCCTGAAAATCCAGGATTTCTCGACCGATCAGGACGAAAAACAGCAAACTCAAGGGCCAGCTGATCCGCATGGCGGAACGCTGGGCCAGGTGCCGGAACCCCTCGCCATCCCCGGCCCCGTGAAGTGTCAGCCAGTGCTTGAGACCTCGCTGAATCACCAAAGAGGCGATCAGGGCCGGAATAATGACGGCCAGTTGCCACCAGCTGTCGGCTTGCAGGCTCCAGTGGGCGATATTTTCGAAAAAGCGATAAAACCCGTCCATGCTGAGTATTCCCGTGCCTATGTTATATTTCTGGAAGTTTAGGTACAGCCCTGGCTTAGTATCTAGGTTGGCAGTTGCGTAAAATTGCAACAACGGCTTAGAACGTCTAGCACTCAGCTTTTTTTGCCTGGTTCAATCTATTTCCATACATGGTGGCTATTGAGGGGCCACTAAGGTTCGTTGGACCAGTTTTTTCGGGGAATACCACCGAGCATTTCCCCCAGAAGGGGCTCAACTTCGGCGGCGAAACCGGCACCGGCCTCTTCATAGAGATTGAAGGCCACCTGGGCGCCGGCTTCTTCCAAATCCCTGGCGTCATCGGGAAACAGGGCCAGGGCGGCGATGTAACCGCTGAATCCCGCTTCCTTGAGTTGTTTCAATGCGTAGAGGTTGGTTTGTTGTTCAGGCATGGCCAGCAGTACCATTTCCAGGTTATCATGCCGGGCCCGGGTCCAGAAATCGGGATCGGTGGCATCACCGTGGACCACCCGGCGGCCCTTGGTCAAATGCTCATTAACCTTGTTGGCGTTGCTTTCCACTCCCACGACCAAGTCTCCGAAGTCACCCCTGATGAAATCGTAAGCCCCGCTGCCTACCCTGCCCATGCCGAAGATCGCGACCACCGCCGAGCCCAGATCGATGGGCTGTTCCTCGGGATGACGTTCATCGGTTTCATAGCGCTGCAGGTAGTTATGGCTCAGCTTGTAGAGTTGGTGGGCCATCTGATTAAGGGGGGCGGCGGTCATGAAAGAGATGGATAGAGCAATGGCGATGATCAGCATCCAGGAGGGATCCATCCAACCGTTGCTGACTCCCACTGCCGCGACAATCAGGCCGAATTCGCTGTAATTGGCCAGACTCAACGAGGCCAGAAATGAAGAACGGGCTCGCAGCCGAAGGCGGGTGAGCAGGATGAAAAAAAGCACTGTTTTCAAGGGGACCAGCATCACCAAAAAAACAGCCAGCCCGATATCTTCCCAGCCTGGCAGCCCCCCCAGACCGATCTGGACAAAAAAGCCCACCAGAAAAAGCTCCTTGAGACTGAATAGCTTGTCGGAGATTTCCGAGGCCCGCTTGTTGTTGGCCAGCAGCATACCCAGGGCCAGGGCCCCGAGATCGTCCTTGAGACCCACCAGGTCAAAAGATGCCACACCGATGGCCAGGGCGGCAAAAAGACCGAACATGGGCAGCAATTCGCCATGACCGCAGTTATCGAGAATATAGTAGATGGCCGGACGTATTATCACCAGTACCGCCAGCAAGGGTACGGCCCAGAGGGAGGGGAGCTGGCCGGTGGAGGCGGTGAGAAAAGCCACGGCAAAGATATCCTGCATGATCAGGATGCCAACGGCGGTGCGTCCGTGCAGGGAAAGACTCTCTCCTTTTTCTTCCAGAATCTTGACGGCAAAAACGGTGGAGGAAAAACAGAGCGCAAAGCCGACCAGTGTAGCTTCGGCCAGGTCCATCCCCGCAAAGGCCTGGATGCCCATAGTGGCAAAAAGGGTGAGGGCCAGACCGAAAATAAGCACAGTGATAAGGGCATGGGCTGTGGCACCGGCCCAGACCTCCGGACGGGCAAGGTTTTTGAGCTTGAGCTTAAGACCGATGGTAAAGAGCAGCAGAGTTACTCCCAGGTCGGCGACAATTTCGATGGTGGGGTCGGCCTGAAGCCCGAAACCGTGGAAGACAAAACCTGCCACCAGAAATCCCACAAGCGGCGGCAATCCTGCTTGTCGGGAGATAAATCCGAGCAAAAAGGCAAGGGAAAGAGTGATGGGGTAGGCACTGATAACGGACTGCGGTTCCATAGGATTACTCTTTTCCTCGTCTTGTATGGGGGGGTGCTCGGTGCGGTGTGGTTGCTTGATCAGTGCTTGCTGAAGTCGAAAATCAGTTCGTTTTCCTTAATAAGGCCGTGTTCGCGTCGGGCCACCTCCTCCAAGTATTCTGGATCGTTTTTCAGGCGCTCAATTTTCTGCCGCAAGTCCTGATTGGTCACTTCCAGTCGAGCGTTTTCCGCTTGGAGTTGCGACAGCTCCCGTGAGATTTTGGTGTACTGCCAGAGCCCGTAGGGACTCAGCAGCAGCCACAGGCCAACTAAAGCCAAAAATGGCAGCACCATTAACTTGTTAAGGTTTCTCTTCTTGGGTTGATAGCTGCGCACCATACAAGTTTATATACCTGCGGCTTGCCGATGTCGCAATGGTAAACCGACGGCGTCGGTGCCCGTTCATGGCTTGTCATTACCGGTAAAACAACTACAATGATCAGGTGATAACAATCATTTGGACAACAACATAACTAACTCCGCCCGGGCCTGTTTAATGGTGGCCGGCGTGTTGGATAAGAGTCTTTAAATCGGCTAAACTTGGGGCCGACACCGCGGCCTTGACGAGCCCGGGCCATCGGCTTGAGCGGTGACCTGTACCGGTAATTTTGGCAAAAGGGGATGGGCATGAAAAACGAAAAGAGACTCAAACTGGTGATTACCATAGTTAATACCGAAAAAACAGAAAAGGTAATCCAGGCCCTGCGGGAAGCCGGAGTCCACGGCTGGTCCATTGCCCGGGGGCGGGGGACCAGCCTGGAGAGTTACAAGGAGCTGTGGGGGATTCGCATCGAGCCTGAAATGGAAATAATCTTTACCATAGTTGCCGGCGATAACGCCCAAAAGGTGATGGATGCCGCCGTTGTCGCCGGTGAACTGGACAAGCCCGGCAACGGCCTGAGCTTCATTGTCGACGTGGAAAACGCCACCGGCAAAATCTTTGGCTGACCAGGGGCTATATTTTCAACAGCTTGATGATCAATATCCCCGATTCATAGAGCAAATACATGGGCACCGCCATGAATGAGAGGTTGACCACGTCCGGGGTGGGAGTGATCAAGGCGGAGATGATGGTGATGATCAGCACTGCGTAACCCCGGCCGCTTTCAAACTTGCGGCGGGGCAGCAGGCCGGTCTTGGCGCCGAAAATCATGAAGATCGGCAGCATGGCGATAAAGCCGAAGGCCAGCACGAAGACGGTGATGAAGGTGACGAATTTGCCCACCGCGATCACCGCCTGCAACTGTTCGGACTGATAACCCAGGAGAAAATTCACCCCCAGGGGCAGGGTGACGAAATAACAGAACATGGTGCCGCCGTAAAACAGCAGGCAACAGAAGATGACGAACCAGATCCTGATGGTTCTGGTCAGGCCAAAAGGGCCGGTCATGGCCTTCCAGAACCAGTAGGTAAAAAGAGGCATCATTATGAAGATGGCCAGCGCCAGCCCCAGCCGGACATGGGCCAGGAAGGGGTCGGTGACGGTGAAAAAGGCCAGCTCCTGGTTCAAGTGGTTCTGGAGCAGGAGCAGGACCCGGGGGGAAACCATGGTGAGAGCGGCGGTGGCCGTCACCAGGATCATCCCCAGGTAAAAGAAGGGTTGGCGCAATTCCCGGATGATCCGGGCCAAGGGATGACCTTGCCGGCGAGTCATCTGTTACAGGAGATGGGAGCGAATGAAGTTGATTCCATTGCGCAACAGCAGCACCCCCTGACCCTCTTCGGGAAGCTCCTCCCGGGTCCAGCGGGGGTGGTTGGTGCGGTGCAGAAAGGCCTCCGGGTGGGGCATCAGGCCGAAAAGCCGGCCGCCGGGGTCGCAGATGCCGGCGATGCCGCCGGGCGAGCCGTTGGGGTTGGCGGGGTAATCCATGGTGGGCTCGCCGCTGTGGGCATCGGCATAGCGCAGCACTACCTGCTTGTTTTCCTGCAGTATATCCAATACCCCCTGGTCGGCGCAGATAAACTTGCCCTCGCCGTGGCGCACCGGAAAGTAGAGACTGTCCAGCCCTTGGGTGAACACACAGGGGCTGTCCGGGTCCACCCGCAGGTTCACCCAACGGTCCTCGAAACGACTGGAGTCGTTATGGGTCAGACTGACCAGGCGGTGGTCGTAGCGCTGCTCAAAACCGGGCAGCAGGCCCATCTTGACCATCAGCTGAAAGCCGTTGCAAACCCCCAGGATCAGCTTGCCCGCGGCGATAAACCGGTAAAGCTGATCCCGGAGCGCCTCACCGCCGGGTCGTACGGTGGCATGGCGCCAGCGGTGGGCCCCCGCCTGACCGGCTCCCAGATCGTCACCATCAAGAAAGCCGCCGGGCAGGTTGAGCAGGTGATAGTCATCCAGGCGGTACAACCCGTGGAGCATCTCGCTCATATGGACAATATCAACCTGGTCGGCGCCACCCAACCGGCAGGCCCGGGCCATTTCCACCTCGCAATTGGTACCGTAACCGGTGATCACGATGGCTTTGACCTTTTTGCTCATGCTCCGCGCCTCATCATGTATGACGTTGAATGGTATAATAAAAAATCAAAAGTTGAAGGGGCAGTACCGCCGGAATTTTATACTTTGTTCAGGCGGCCGTCACTCTTGTGCTCCGGCCAGGTGGTGGGCAGCCAGTCAATGGCGGCCAGCAGCAGCTGGTAGTCGTCAAGTTCCGCCAGGCTGCCGGCGGTTTCCTGCCCGGGCAGGGCCAGTTCACCCGCCTCCACCCTGCTTCGGAAATCATCCAGCTGGTAAAGGGTGTGTAAATATTCCCGCTGCTGATCCGGGTTTGGTTCCCACCCCTGCAGGATAATGGGGTGCCGGAGCAGCGGCAGCATGGCGTCGCTGAAGCGGTTGTAAGGCTCCAACCCCTGGTCCGCCATCCAGTCTTCCGGGGTGGTTTCCCCGCCGGCGGCAAAGCCCTGGCAATGATCCTCCCGCACCAGCACAAAAATTTCCTGGAGCCTGTTGCGGCAGGTGGTCATCCGTAGTCCGCGCCCAACCGGATAGGCCCGGCAGGCGGCGGGACGGTCCTGGTAAACCGTGCAACCATCGGCGCAAACAAAGGGACAGCGGTTGCGGTCATCGTCCAGCATGGCCAGAAACACCTGGGGGAAGGCTTCATCCTGCTGCTGCTCGATCACCGCGTACCGTTGCAGGAAGGTGGCGGAATCAAGCCCCAGGCTTTTGCGCAAGCGCAGGACATCATACGGGGTCAGTGCCAGGTCCAGGGCCCGGCAGCACTCGGTGAAACAGGATACATCCGGGCCGCAGCGGAAATTGAATTTTTCTCCGGGGTTAAGGGACTGCACCTTCTCCGGCGGTTTGACGCTCATGCTGACTTCTCCAGTTGCCGTCGACCTCCCCTCGGCGAATCGTCGCCCAGGGCTCAGGTTGCGGCCGGGTTTCCAGGTTAAATTTCCGGGTTAAACCTGTTCGATCTCGACTCTCTCTTCCTCGCTTTTGACCATGTCTTCCTTGCTGCCCGGCAGGATCATCAGCAGTGGGCTGGCGACAAAAATCGAGGAGAAGGTGCCGACCAGGATTCCGGTCAACAGGACCAGGGAAAAGTCATGGAGTACCACCCCGCCGTAAATCAGCAGTGAGATCAGGACCAGGGCCGTGGTCAGCGAGGTAATCACGGTCCGGCTCATGATCTCGTTGATGCTGCGATTGATGATGACCTTAAGGGTGTCGCCGGGTTTCTTTTTGATATTTTCCCGGATCCGGTCGAATACCACCACCGAGTCGTTCAACGAATAACCGGCGATGGTCAACAGCGCGGTGACAATCAGCAGGGTGATTTCAATATTGAGCAGCCAGCATATTCCCAGCACCACCAGGACATCGTGTAAGGTGGCGCCGGCCGCCGCCAGGCCGAAGCGCATCTGAAATCTCAGCCCCAGGTAAATCAGAACCCCTCCCAGGGCGATGAGAATGGCCTGGAGCGCCTTGTTGCGCAAGGTCTCGCTGATGGCCGAGCCAATTTCCGACTGGCTCTCCAGGACAAACCCCTTGTCGGCCATGTGTTCATGGAGCGCGGCGGTGATGGTGTTGGTGATTTCACCCACCACCTCGCGATCTTCCTTGATCCGGACGATCAGGCGGTCTTCCCCGGGCACGTGCTGGGGCTGCGCCCCCTCCAGGCCGGCCCGGTCCAGGGCCTGACGCACATCGGCCACCTCGAAGGGTTGCTGGGCCTGGTACTGGGCCATGGTGCCACCGGCAAAGTCCACCCCCAGATTGGCGGTTCCCCGCAATATTCCGGTGAAGGCAACCACCCCGACCAACAGCATCACCCCGGAGACCACAAAGGTGTAGCGGCGGAGCCGCATGAAATCAATGCCGGGGTTGCTCAACAGGCTGCGGAAATTGATCTGCCGGAGCAGTCGTTTGTTGTGAAGGAAATCGTAAACCAGCTTGCTGGCAAACAGGGTGGTGATCAGGTTGAAGGTTACCCCCAGGGAAAGAGTGACGGCAAACCCCTGGATCGGTCCGGTGCCGAACAGGAACAGGGCCAGGGCGGTGATCAGGGTGGTCACCTGGGAGTCGATGATGGTGGAAAAGGCCTTGTTGTAGCCGCCTTCGACCCCGGATTTGACGGTCTTGCCCAGGGCAAACTCCTCCCGCATTCGTTCAAAGATCAAGACATTGGAATCCACCGCCATGCCAATGGCCAGGATGATCCCGGCGAGCCCCGGCAGGGTCAGGGTGGCCTGGAGCATGGCCAGGCCGGTGAAGATGAAAAGCACGTTCAGCAGCAGGGCGGCGTTGGCGATGACCCCGGAAATCCGGTAGTAGATGACCATGAACGCGGCTACTAGCAGGGCCCCGAACAGGCCGGCCACCAGTCCCCGCTGGATGGAGTCCTCCCCCAGGGAGGCGCCGACGGTGAGGTTCTGGATGATATCCACCGGCGCGGGCAGGGCGCCCACCCGGAGTACAATGGCCAGGTCGGAGGCCTCCCCGTGGGAAAAGCCGCCGCTGATCTGGGCGCTGCCCCCCAGGATCCGTTCGCGGATCACCGGTGCCGAGCGGACCACATCGTCCAGGACGATGGCCAGTTGTCGGCCCACGTTGCGTTCGGTGATGTCGGCGAACACCTGTCCGCCCCGACTGGTGAGGTCCAGGCTGACATAAGGCTCATTGTAGGTGCCGCCCACCCGGACCCGGGCATCCCGGACCATCTCGCCGGTCATCAGGGAGGTGGTGTGCAGCAGCACAGGCTCTTCCCGTTCCTCGCCGGTTTGACGGTCAACCATCCGCTGAAGATAAACCTCTCGTTCATCGGGCAGCTGCCCGCGCAGGGCCTGGTTCAGGCTTTCGCGGTCCTCGCCCCATTGCCACTGCCCGGCCTGGATCGCCCGGTCGATCAGGCGATCCAGGTCCACCGCGCCGGAATCATCCACCAGCTTGAATTCCAGCTGGGCGGTCTGGCCGATAAGTTCGATGGCCCGCTCGGTGTCCTCGATACCGGGCAGCTGCACCACGATCTCGTCGATCCCCTGGCGGACGATCACCGGTTCTGCCACCCCAAACTGGTCAATCCGGTTGCGGATAATTTCAAGCGACTGTTTAACCGCGTTTTGTTCGATGTATTCAATCTGTTCCTGGTTCAGGGTGAGAAACACCCGGGGAAATGTCCCTTCTTCACTTTCAACCCGGAGGTTGAGGTTGGGAAATTCGTTGGCCACCGTCCGTTCAACATTGTTGAGGGCCTCGACATTGGGCAGGGTGAAAGTCGCGGTTTTGGGGTCGTCGGTCCGGGCCCTGACCATGGTTATCTGCTCATCCCGCATGATCTCCCGCAATTCTTCGGTGCCCAGATCCAGGGAGTTGGCGATGGCCTGGTCGATGTCGACCTTGAGCACCAGGTGCATGCCACCCTGAAGGTCAAGACCCAGGCGCAAACCTTCCGGTGCCAGGTTCTTTTTCCACCAGTCGGGTACCGACACCGACAAGGAAGGCAGAACGGTGACCACGGCAAAGACGATCATGAAAAACAGCAGGCCGATCTTCCATTTCAACGAGCTGGGCATGGATACTCCTGAATCCGGCGCCGCGTTAGGGTGCCGTTTAAGTTGAAGGTTTGCTCCGCGCGCAAAAAAACGCAGGTTCTTCGGGTCGATGGGGCGATGACTCGGCCCCACCGGCTGGACCGTCGGGTAAAGGGACGGATTATACTCGAAAACCGGTGAAAATCAAAGAGCACTTTTGTGCGGTTACTTTTCTTTTCCAGGTTGCGTCAAGGACGGCGGCGATATATGATGAAGCTCTTTTTTTCTAAGCGGTGTTTTTTATAATGGTCGACACGGACCTCAATGTTAACTGGTTGATATGCGGATAAAAAATGTAAGCAGCAAACTGCAGGATCTCTCGGGCCTGGAACTGGCCCGCATCGCCGCCGAAGCGGCTCTGGACATGAAGGCGGAGGATCTGGTTATCCTCGATGTCCGCGGGCTGTCGGCGGTGACCGATTATTTTGTGCTGATGAACGGGCGTTCCTCCCGTCATGTCCAGAGTCTGGCCCGGGCGGTGGAAGATGCCCTGGCCAGCAAGCGCCTGAAAAGCGGGGATACCGAGGGCCTGGCCGAAGGACTCTGGGTGCTGCTGGATTTCAATGACCTGGTGGTCCATATCTTTTACCGTGAGATGCGGGAATTTTATGATCTCGATGGTCTGTGGCACGATGCCCCCCGGGTCGATTTGCCTCCCGACGGTACTTGAATATTGCCGGCAAGTTAAATATCCCAAGGAACTGTTTGAGCCAAGGAACTGTTTGAATGGAAGGAAAAGATAAAATTCGGCCGGTGATGCTGGCCATTCTTGACGGCTGGGGCGAGGCGCCCCCCGGACCGGCCAACGCCGTGCATCTGGCTGCCACGCCCAATATGGATCGCTGGCGACGGGAGTGCCCCTTTACCACCTTGGTCGCCCATAACGGGGCGGTGGGCTTGCCCGATGGCCAGATGGGCAACTCCGAGGTGGGCCACCTTAACATAGGGGCCGGCCGGGTGGTTTACCAGGATTTCACCCGGATCAGCCTGGCGGCCAGCAACGGTGAACTGTTCGCCAACGAAACCTTGAACGGAGTGATCGATGGCGTCCTGGAGTCGGGCGGCGCCCTGCACCTGATGGGTCTGCTCTCCGACGGCGGGGTGCATAGCCATCTTGATCATCTGGTGGCCCTGCTGGAGCTGGCGGCCCGGCGTGGTCTGGGCCGGGTCCTGGTCCATGCCTTCATGGACGGCCGGGATACCCCCCCGGACGGCGGCCGGGGTTACATGGAAACCCTGCTGGCCGCCATGGAACGCATTGGGGTGGGCCGGGTGGCCACGGTCTGCGGGCGCTACTACGCCATGGACCGGGACAAACGCTGGGACCGGGTGTTAATGGCCTGGGAGGCGGTGGTGGACGGCAAGGGGCGGTTCGTTGCCGCCGATCCGCTGGCGGCGGTGGAGGAAGCATACCGACGGGGGGAAACCGACGAGTTTATCAAGCCCACGGTGATCAGGGCCGATACCGCTACCGCCGATTCCGCTTCGCCGCTGATCGTCGACGGTGACGGGGTGTTTTTTTTCAACTTCCGGGCCGACCGGGCCCGCCAGCTCACTGCCGCCCTGAGCCGGGACGATTTCGACGGTTTTGCCCGGCCCCGGCGTCCGCGCTTGAGCGCCTTTGCCACCATGACCCGTTACGAAAAGGATTTCGATCTGCCGGTGGCTTTCCCCCCCCAGGAGCTGCACCGCATTCTGGGTGAAGAGGTCAGCGCCCACGGCTTGCGCCAGCTGCGGATTGCCGAAACGGAAAAGTATGCCCATGTCACCTATTTTTTCAACGGCGGTCGCGAAGAGCCGTTTGCCGGCGAGGACCGGGCCCTGATTCCCTCCAACCGGGAGGTGGCCACCTATGATCTCAAACCGGAGATGAGCGCCCCGGAGGTCACCGAGGAGCTGTTGCGGCGCCTGGGCGGCGATGACGGGGAATCCCCCTATGACCTGGTGGTGCTCAACTTCGCCAAC
This sequence comes from Desulfobulbaceae bacterium, assembly GCA_003557565.1. Taxonomy (GTDB): domain Bacteria; phylum Desulfobacterota; class Desulfobulbia; order Desulfobulbales; family Desulfurivibrionaceae; genus Desulfurivibrio. The sequence goes on along the minus strand of PWOG01000149.1, from coordinate 391 downwards.
GGCGACATGGTGGGCCACAGCGGGGGGCTGCCGGCGGCGGTCAAGGCCTGCGAAGCGGTGGATCAATGCATCGGCCGGGTGGTGGATGCCTTCACCGCCGCCGGCGGCATTGTCCTGATCACCGCCGATCATGGTAACGCCGAGGAGATGCTGGACGCCGAGGGCAATCCCATGACCGCCCACAGTCGCAATCCGGTGCCCCTGATCTTGGTCGACCGCCAGGCCCCTGCCGGTACCTACCGTTTGCGGGAGGATGGTTCCCTGCCCAATCTGGCCCCCACCATCCTGCAGTTGATGGGTTTGCCGGTACCAAATGAAATGGACAGCGGCAGTTTATTGAAAGATCACAGTTGATGGTGCCAAAAAAAGGAACGAACATGCGCTATATTTC
>PWOG01000308.1 GCA_003557565.1 Desulfobulbaceae bacterium | reverse complement strand
GGCAGTTCGAGGAAAAACTTTTCCACCGGCGGTAAAAACAGCCCGTGTTCCCGCAGTTCTTCGATATTGTAGACATGCATTCGGGCCCGGTTGCGGCTCCCCACCTCGCCCCGGCCGCCGGTGGTCAGGCCGCCCTTGCCCAGGCCCGATTCCACCGGAATCCGCACCACTGTGTCGCCGCTGATTACCGTGGTGCAGGCCAGGCGATGACCGGCCCGGTAATCAGCGGGGCTGATTTTTTCGCTTTCGCCGCCTGTGGTCGTTCCATCCTGAACTATCACCCGGCATTGACCGCAAACCCCCTCGCCGGCGCATGAGGCATTGACATGCAGGCCCAGATGCCGGGCTGCGGTAATCAGGGTTTCGCCGGCCACTGCTTCCACCGTGCGACCGCCTGGTTCAAAGGTGATCCGGCACGGTTTTTCCTGGCTCATGGCGCCGTCTCCTTTTTGTTATTGTTCCAGCTTCGGCCGTTGTCCGTTCAGCGTCGCGACCGCCGGTCTACCCTGGTTGTAGTGTAGCGGAAGCCGGAAATCCCGCCGCCTTCCGGGCACCTTTGTTTGGTGGTGGTGCCCCATTAACCCCGTTGCCGGTGATCTTGCAGTCACTGTTGCCTGACTCTTTGCTAATGATACCGGTATTCTCCTACGGGAAAAAGAAAATCCTTATGCAATCGCAGGATACTGCCGAATGAGCTGATTGGGTCGGCCTGTGTGCTGATCTATGCCGCGCCGGCGGGTCTGGCCGCAAGCTGCGGCCCCCGCGACCGCTTACGGGACAAACCCCGTGCTTGTTGCATAAATTGTTCGGCCATTGAATAAGGACGCGGAAAAAAACATCAAAAGGCATACCGCCGCATTTCAATTCCTGCGAGCAGGCTTCCATCCGCGTGTGCTGGCGGTTTTCCACCGCGCGCACCCCGCCACCGCGCCTGGGCCATTTTCATCCGTGTATGCTGGCGGTTGCGGTCCTGCGGCGGCCGTTGTGGTCGATGTGGTGATCAAAGGGGTTGCTGGGCAGAGATGCCACCGGGGTAGTTATGCTTTCAACCATCTTGTAGCAATCCGGTCCTGCCATTCCAGAAGATCCGAGCTTGTGGGCGGGATGACCGGCGCCTCGCTTTTTCCAGGAAGTCAGGGTCGTGCCCGTTTAGTTGATTAAAATGGCTGTTATCTTGGTTGGCGGGGTGAAATAATTAATGATTTCGCTGGTTTTCAGTCAACTGGCGAAATAACAAGCGGTGGCTTGGCCGGTGGTGGGGCCGGAGGCAATCCGCCACCCGGTCGGCAGCCGGTGGAGGCAAGCCTCCGTCCCGCCACCAAAGCTGTGCATATCGATTCTATTTTTTTGCCTTGCAGCCACCCCCGCATTTGCTGCCCGCTGCGGTGTCAGTCCCCTCATTCTTCAGCATACAGCCGCGTTCTCCACATTGCGGGCATTTCTGGGGTTTGCAGCGGCCTTCCTTGGTGGCACCGCATTTTTCGCATTTGAATAGCGCCATCTTGGGTCTCCTTTAAGGTTGTTTTTTGAGTCTGTATCTATACCGAATTTATCTAATATACCCAATCCGTTGGCAGCGACAAGCACGAAATTTACGAAACTAGAGTCGAATTCATCTTCCGGTAAGGTTTTTTGGATTCTGCCGGAATTTTTTTCGTTTCCCGCTTTTAACCTTTCGCTCTTCATTGTAGTATTAAGCCATACGACAACCCTTTAAAACTGGAGTAATACATGCCGTTGCAAGCCGAACGACTGGCGAAAAACTTTGTACAACTTTGTGAAATTGACAGCCCCTCCCGCAGCGAGGGTCGTCTGGCCTCTTTTCTTAAGGGTTTGTTTGCCACCGAATTCAGGGCCGAGATTCTGGAAGACGATTCCCGCACCGTTACCGGTTCAGATACCGGTAACCTGGTTGTCAGGATTCCCGGCAAAAGTGGAGGTACTCCCCCTTTTTTCTGCAACTGCCATCTGGATGTGGTGGAGCCCGCCATCGGCGTGAAGGTGCGCCGCCGCGGCGATACTTTTACCAGCGCCGGATCCACTGTTCTTGGTGCCGACGACAAGGCCGGAATAGCCATGTTGGTGGAAATGGCCCGCTGGCTTAAAGAGGATGACCGCCTTCGCGCTCCTTTGGAGTTTGTTTTTACCACCTGCGAGGAAACTGGGTTACAGGGGGCTAAAAACTTTGATTTTTCCCTGATTCGAGCCAACAACGGGTACGCCCTGGACAGCGCCGGTTTGGACCTGGCAGTATTCGCTGCTCCCGCCGCCAATCATTTTACCGCCATCGTTCACGGAGTGGCGGCCCATGCCGGGTTGCATCCAGAAAACGGTATCAATGCCATTCAACTGGCCTCCCAGGCCATGGCCCATCTTTCCCTTGGCCGTCTTGATGAAGAAAGTACCGCCAATATTGGCGTGATCGCCGGCGGTAAGGCCACTAATATCGTTCCCGAAACCGTCAGTGTAGAAGGCGAGGTCCGCAGTCACAACCCCGAGAAACTGACTCGCTATACCCAATCTATCAGAGAGATTTTTCAGCAGACCATCGATGGTTTTGAGGGGCCCATCACCCAGCCTGGTGGGTTTCCCCGCCGGGCCCAGCTTCAATTCCTGGTTGAAGAGCAATTTCCAGCCATGCGTCTTGCGGAACAGCACCCGGTCTTGCAGCGCCTTCGGCGAGCGGCCGTAACTTTAAATCGCAAGCTTGACTTTAACGTTGCCGGTGGCGGTAGCGACGCTAATATATTTACTTCCCATGGCTTTCCCACTGCCATTTTGGGCACCGGGATGACCGATGTGCATACCACCGACGAGTCCGTAACCCTTGATGCCATGGTCCGCACCACCCAACTTCTGGTCGCCCTGTATGCGGCGGCTCAGGAAGAATAAATGTAAGCACCCACGGACCACCGCATTTTGCGTCTATCCCGCCGGCCTACCTGCTGTTGTTCGCGTGATCGCTTCTTTTGCCGTAACTTGCGGACCCCGTTGTTGCTATGGGGCAAACCTTGTGATTGGTTGCCCATAAATGTGGGCCAATACTGGGCATCGCCGATGGTGTTCGGGGAGGTGCACAAACTGATGTGTCCATCGTCGTCGTGGCCTGCCCCACCTCCGGCATCCAGAGTCTGCTTGCGGGAAATGTTTGTGATTGGTTGCGGACAAATTGTTTTCATTGGTTCGTCGTTTTCCTTGTTGCTTTAACGTAGCCTTGATTTCCCCCGTTTCCTGTTTCACGTGGAACAATTTTTTTTGGCGATTTTTATCGGTTCCTGCGTATCAGATTGATCTGCTGACTGTCTGTCCATCGACGCACATGATTTACGGCCTCACCGTTGGTTTATTTGTTTGCTTTTCGCTTGATACCAGCCCCAGCTTCCGTTATAAGCCAGTATGTCATTTTTTATGATGCTGACATAACCACCTGCTTTGCTTCGTTGTAAATCTGTTCTGTTTGCTGCAATTGTTGCCGACATGTTTGTTTTTGGGTCATTTATATGTTGTTCCAAGGGCTTGGCCATCCAGCAATGATGGCGTGTGTTTCACGTGAAACAGGAGGGCGCAGCTCCGCCTGAGATCATGGCCGGTGGCTGTGCGCAAGGCCTGAGCCTGGTGGGGCGCCCTACGACTGCTGACACCCGGGCGCTGTCCCCGGATGTCGAAGTGATTTTGCCGCAAGCCTTGGAGGCGGCAACCTTTCCGGCACCTTAATGGAAGGTGTTTTGAGATATGCGATCACGTGGCACCGCCGAAAGCAGCGATCGTGGCGGCTCACGCGCTGATGCAGGCTTTGCCGCCGGAGCTTGCCGTAACCTGCGGTTGCCCCGTGGTCCCGACGGGACCAACCCTTGTGATTGGTTGCGTATTGAGGCCTTTGGGGCTGCCCGAGGGTAGTATTTGACCAGGCCGGCTTGTTTGAACCGGGGCTATAGTTATACATGTTTGACCAATGGTGGCAGTACAACAGGAAGGTCTACTCTTAACATCATAAAGGGGGTGTTCGGGGATGGAGCAAAAACGGAAAGCAAAGATGGTGGCTTTGGCCAACCAAAAGGGTGGTGTGGGTAAAACGACCACCGCCATCAATCTTGCCGCCTCGGTGGCAGCCCTGGGCAAGCGAGTGCTGGTGGTGGACTCCGACCCCCAGGGCAATGCTTCCAGTGGATTGGGTGGCGTGTACGCCCAGGCGGAAGATGGCAGCGGCGAAGAACGGCACCTCTATCACTGTCTGCTGGAGGATGTGGCTGCTACCGAAGTCATCGTCACGGTGCCTGACCTGAAGGGAAAGCTACGGCTGTTGCCGAGCAGCATCGACCTGATCGGGGTGGAAGTTGAACTCATGGAAGCTCGCAAGCGGGAACGATATCTGGAGAATCTGCTGCAGCCGGTGCTCTACGATTACGACTATATCTTTGTTGACTGCCCGCCGTCGCTGGGATTGCTGACCATCAACGCCCTTACCGCCGCCGATTCGGTAATCATTCCCATGCAATGTGAATATTTTGCCCTTGAGGGGCTTAGCCAGCTGATCCGGACCATCCGGTTGGTCAAAAATTCATATAACAACCGGTTGATCATTGACGGTGTGCTGTTGACCATGTATGACGGACGTACCAGGCTGACTCAACAGGTAGCCGTTGAGGTCAATGAGCACTTTAAGGGGCGCCTGTATAAAACCGTGATTCCCCGTAATATTCGTCTCAGCGAGGCGCCCAGTTACGGCAAGCCGGCGATTTTATATGATCGCCGCTCCAGCGGAGCAGTCAGTTATCTGCAGCTCGCACGGGAGTTTCTGCGACAGCAGCAAAACAACATGCCGGCCCATGCGAGGCAGGAGGCCTGAACGCACGGGACGGCAGCGGCGGCGGGTTGGATAACCGTCGGGCCTTTGCCGAGCCATTAGGTGTTTATAACAAGCTGCGATCTAATATAAGGAAATAGTGGGGTAAAAGCGATGGCTAAACGTAATCCGTTGGGTAAGGGGTTGGGGGCTTTGTTGCCGTCCGATTACGGGGACGAGGAGCGGCCTTACCTGATATGTCCGCTCAATGATCTGGAGCCCAACCCCAATCAGCCACGCAAAAAGGTTGATAATGGCGCCCTGGAGCAGTTGGCAGACTCCATTCGGGAAAAGGGAATCCTTCTGCCCTTGGTGGTTAGACGGATCGGTGATGAGCGATATGAGATCATCGCCGGGGAACGCCGCTGG
>PWOG01000317.1 GCA_003557565.1 Desulfobulbaceae bacterium | reverse complement strand
GCCACAGGTTTTGTAATTTCAATTGATTACAGCTCTTCCATGCCTGATCTTGCCCAAGATAAAGCACCCGGTTGCGCGTTTAAGCAAATGTGGCCATTAACTGAGCCTCGGCGGCCAGCGCCTCATCCACATAGGCCTTGCCCTCCATGACCCAGAAGCGGCTTTTCTGTTTTTTTACTGCCAGGTCATAGATCAACTGATCCCCCGGCACCACCTTGCGGCGAAACTTTACCCCTTCAAGGCCGGCGAAATATACCAGCTTGTCAGCGGTTTTGTCCCGGTCGGACAGATAGGCCAGAATCGCTCCCGCCTGAGCCATTCCTTCCAGCATCAAAACTCCGGGCATCACCGGTTCGCCGGGAAAATGGCCCTGGAAAAAATTTTCATTGATGCTGACGTTTTTCAATCCCTTGATCATCACCCCGGGTTCGGCGGCGAGAATACGATCCACCATGATGAAGGGATAGCGATGCGGCAAAAGCTCAAGAATCTGTTTGATATCCAAGGATTGCCAATCCTGTTCACTCATCTCCGGACTCCTTGTCTGGCTGAAGGTTGGAAGATTCCCCCGAAGTCAGGGCGGCCACCTGCCGGCGCAGTTCCCGCACTTCCCGGAACAGATCCGGCAGTTTACCCATGACGGCACTGGTTCGCAGCCACTTTTTGTGATTGATCGCCGGAATACCGGCGACCACCGCGCCGGCCTCCTGATTATTATGCACTCCGGACTTGGCTGCGACCATTACCCCGGCGCCAATCTTTAAATGCCCCGCCAGGGCCGACTGGCCTCCCATTACCAACTGGCGGTCGGTAACGGTGCTGCCGGCGATCCCGACCTGGGCCACCAGCAGGGAGTTTTCACCCACCACCACGTTGTGACCGATCTGGACCAGATTGTCGATTTTGGTACCGGCCCTGATCAGGGTCTCCCCGAAGGTACCCCGGTCGATGCAGCAATTGGCCCCAATCTCGACATCGTTTTCAATACATACAGTTCCCAGGTGGGGCCGTTTGTGATGGTGGCCCTGTTTATCGGTGGCATAGCCAAAACCGTCGCTGCCAATCACGGTGCCACCGTGGACAATCACCCGATCCCCGATGACGCAGCGCGGATAAATGGTAACATTGGGGTGAATCACCACGTCATCACCGATAGTGGTGTCATCACCGACCACCACCCCGGCCGCCAGGCTGACCCGGCTCCCCAGACGCACCCCCCGGCCGAGCACTGCTCCGGGGGCAATGCTGACCTCCCGGGGAACGACACAAGCCTCACCAATAACGGCCCCATCGTGGACGCCGGCGGCAATGAACGGTTCTGCCAGCAAAAAGTTCTGAATCTTGGTGGCCGCCAGATAGGGGTTATCCACCAAAATAATGCTCAGCCCATCGGGGGGTGATACTTTCTTGGCCAGGTCCGGGGAAGTGATCAGGGCCGCGGCTCTACATTGCTCAAGCCTGGTCGCCAGGGCCGAGTGGCCAAGAAAGGTAATATCTTGCGGTCCGGAGCCATCCAGATCATTGAATCCGGAGATCTCAAGGCCGCCATCGCCCTCCACGACACCGTCAACCAAGGCGGCCAACTCGCCCACCGTAGTCATTTTTGCACTCCCGCCAAACAAATTAATAAAAAAAACCGCCCACCAAACCTGTAATCAGGTTAACCCGCGAACCATCCCAACGAAGCCAAAGAAATATCGTACCGCAGCAGCGACGGTACACAGCTCCCTGCCACTTCGCCAGCAATGGAATAAGTCTGCGTTTACCGGAGAGGTGACGCTTTGATTACAAAAAACTGGCGCTCCCGCCGCGGCCGGAACGCCACCATGATACCGGGACACCCGGTAAAAACGACTATTTGCCGGAATTTACCCGATTTCTTAAGATCCCCGAGGGCTTAAAGGTGATGACCCGTCGCGGCGCCAGAATCAACTCATCACCTGTCTGGGGGTTGCGTCCCCGTCGGGAGTGCTTCTGTTTAACATTGAACTTGCCGAAACCGCTTAGCAGGAGATCGCTGCCTTCCTGCAACGAATTCTTGGCAATTCCCAAGAATCCCTCCACCACTTTGGTGGCCTGCGCCTTGGACATGTTGTGACGTTTGTACACCTCTTGAATCAGGTCAGCCTTGGTCAGGGTCATATCTGCCCTCCCTGTTCAGTTTATAAACGACCTGCTCCCGAATACCAGCAAGGAAGCCGGCCAAGGATAATCCTCCGACCGGAATGAACGGTGACGGCAACCAGCAGGATTGCTGCTTAGACCATCTCCCCGCCAGGGGAATCGTCGGGCCCGGCCAAAAGATCAAAATAACACCAAGTTGTCAACATTTATGTTGCATCGCCCCGGCTCCGGCAAAGCCGGCCGCAGCTCCGAGCTCTTCTTCGATTCTGAGCAACTGGTTGTATTTGGCCACCCGGTCGGTGCGGGAAGGTGCCCCGGTTTTGATCTGGCCGGTGTTGAGGGCCACGCTCAAATCGGCGATGGTAGTATCTTCGGTTTCTCCGGACCGATGGGAGATCACCGCCGTATAACCGGCTCGCTGGGCCATGCTCACCGCGTCGATGGTCTCGGTAACCGTGCCGATCTGGTTGAGCTTGATCAGGATGGAATTGGCCGCCCCCTGCTTGATACCCTTGGCCAGGATGCTGGTGTTGGTAACAAAGACATCATCACCGACGATCTGCACCTTGTCGCCCAGCTGCTGGGTCATGGTCTTCCAGCCGGCCCAGTCACCCTCGGCCAGGCCATCCTCAATGGAGACCAGAGGATATTTCTTGACCCAGGAGGCATAAAGCTTGACCAGTTCGGCGGCCGTTTTCTTGGGCTTTTTCTCGTCGGCGGCCAGGACATAACACTTGTCCTTGGCATTGTACAGCTCGCTGGCCGCCACGTCCAGGGCGATGGAGATATCCTGGCCGGGTTTGTAACCGGCGCTGACGATGGCCTCCAGCAGGCACTCCATGGCCTCCTCGTTGGACCGAAGATTGGGGGCGAAACCGCCCTCGTCTCCCACTGCGGTCTGCAGCCCCGCCTTTTTGAGCACCGCCTTCAGGGCATGAAAAGTCTCCACCCCCATCCGCAGGGCTTCCTTGAAGTTCGGGGCGCCCAAAGGCATGATCATGAATTCCTGAACATCTACATTGTTGTCGGCATGGGCTCCGCCGTTGAGCACATTCATCATCGGTACCGGCAGGATTTTGGCGTTAACCCCGCCCAGGTAACTGTACAGAGGCAGGCCGACATCCTCGGCCGAGGCCCGGGCCACGGCCATGGATGCCCCGAGGATGGCGTTGGCGCCGAGTTTCTTTTTGTTCTCGGTGCCATCAAGCTCCAGCATCATCCGGTCGATCAGAACCTGTTCGGTGGACTCCAGCCCCACCAGGGCCGGACCGATGATGTTGTTGACGTTGGCCACCGCCGTTTCAACACCTTTGCCAAGATAACGTTTCTTTCTGGTGTCACGCAGCTCCAGGGCCTCACGGGCGCCGGTGGAAGCACCGGAAGGTACCAGGGCCCGGCCGCCTACTCCGGAGTCGAGGTGGACCTCCACCTCCACCGTGGGGTTGCCCCGCGAATCAATAATCTCACGCCCGATAACACCTATGATTTCACCCATTTTTTCTCCTCAAATCTTTAGTCGTGTACCCATTTTTTATAAATAACCCTTTTGCCCAAGGGTTGGAATCAAAAGAATCAGATTTGCCTGGCAAGCCGGCGCCTTTACACCCTCTAAATGGCCCCGGCCATACTGAAAATGGGCAGGTACATGGCGATCACCAGGCCACCGATCATGCCGCCCAGAAAAACCATCATCAAAGGCTCAATGGAAGCGGTCAGGTTTTCCACCGCCTGATCCACCTCCTCGTCGTAAAAATCGGCAATTTTGATCAACATGGTATCAAGGGCCCCGGTGGATTCCCCGACATTGATCATCTGCACCACCATCCCGGGAAAGACCCCGGTTTCCGACAAAGGCTCGGCTATGGCCCGCCCTTCCCTGATCGCGTCGCTGACCCGGAAAACCGATCTCTCGATGACCTTGTTGCCGGCGGTCCGTGCCACCACCCTCAGCGAATCCAGGATGGGCACACCGCTTTGCATCATGGTGCCCAGAGTCCGGGAAAATTTGGCCACTGCCACCCGCCGCAGCAGGGTGCCGACAATGGGCAACTGGAGCAGAAGTTCGTCGATTTTGGTCTGGCCTATTTCCGTTTTGTACAACCGTTTGATGCCGTAAATCATCAGACCCAGAAAGACCGCCATATACAGAAAATAACTCTGCACAAATTCGCTGAGATTAACCACCATCTGGGTGGGCCCCGGCAAGGCCGAGCCGAAATCGGCAAACATCTCCTCAAATACCGGAACCACGAAGAGCAGCATCACCGCCGTAACAATTAAGGAAATTGCCAGACAGATAACGGGATAGGTCATGGCCCCCTTGACTTTTTTCTTAAGCCCCTCCGCTTTTTCCATGAAAGCGGCCAGACGGGCGCAGATGGTGTCCAGGATGCCGCCTACCTCACCGGCCTCGATCATGTTACAGTAAAGGCTGTCAAAAATGTGCGGGTGTTTTTTCAGCGCCTCGGCGAAGGTGGAGCCGGTTTCAACATCACTCCGGACTTCCTTGATCACTTTCTTGAAAGTCGGGTTATCGTGTTGGTCGCCAAGGACCTGCAAGCCCTGCACCAGGGGCATACCAGCGTCGATCATGGTGGAAAGCTGCCGGGTGAAGATCACCACATCCTTGGTGGTTACCTTGGGCTGGAAAAAAGAGATGTCGGCCAGCAGGTCCTTGGGGGCCTCCTTAAGCATCGAAGGTGTGATCCGCATCCGCTTGAGCTGGGCACGAGCGGCGGCCTCGTTGGCCGCTTCCAGTTTACCCTTGCGTTTTTCACCGTAGGAATTAACCCCTTTCCAGACATAAAAAGGCATTGGTTCAGATACTCCCGTCTGCTGTGTTATCTGCAATCTTCGAACATATTGTCCTGGCACTTATAACCCATGCAGCATGGAAAGACAAGAAGGCAATCAACAACTTAGATCGGGACCAAGCTTTTCATTTGACATCCGGCCCACAATCATTTAAAAAGAGCCGTTTCACGTTACATCTACTGCAACGCTAATCAATCCCCTCATTCAGGTTCGGAGGTTTACCCATGGCAAAGGCAACGGCGCAAAAAGAAGATACCAGCAAATACAGCAGCGGCCGGTTCCAGACAATCATCGACAAATGCGAAGGCTGTGGGCGGGT
>PWOG01000029.1 GCA_003557565.1 Desulfobulbaceae bacterium | reverse complement strand
CGCCCCTCCCCCCTTCGGTGAACGGCCATGTGCCGCCGCTGTCCGACTGCGGCCCGGCTACCTGGTCGATCAGTAAGCGATCACGGGCACCGCATCTTGCGGCGGAGCGGCGGAGCGGCGAAGCGTCAAAAAGGATAAAGAATCATGCTCAAACCCCCATACCAGCGCTACGATCGGCTCTATACCTACCACCTGGATGCCCCCAGCCCGCCGGCCATCGATGATCCGGACCTGATCGGGGTCTGGGCGGAGGCTGACGGCAGTGTAGTTTTTTTTCACCGCTGCAAAGAGCGCCTGATCAACCAGCTGTGCCGGGACAGCGGCGCCCGTCTGCTGTACGCGGCGGACCTGAAATATGAAGACTGGGAAGCGGGGCAAGAGATCACCTCCTTCACGGTGGACAATCTGCGGGTGGCACCGGTCTGGGAGGAAGGCCCGGCGGATATCCGGCTGGATCCCAGCGTTATTTTCGGCAGCGGCTTTCACCACAGTACCCGGTTGTGCCTGGAGATGCTGAGCAAGTACCAACAAACTCCCGAAACCGGCATCGGCTCGGTTCTGGATCTGGGCTGCGGCACCGGCCTGCTGGCCATCGCCGCCGCCCGGTTGGGAGCGGAAAAGGTTCTGGCGGTGGACAACAATCCCATGGCCTGCCAGGTCGCGCGGGCCAACTGCCGAAGCAACGGGGTGGAGGACAAGGTTGAGGTCCGATGCCTGGACCTGCGGCAACAATGTCCCGATTCTGGGGAGTTCGACCTGGTGATTGCCAACCTGTACCAGGGTTTGCTTGGCGAGTTGTTTCAGCGGGAGAGTTTCTGGGGCAGCCGATTGCAGATCTGCTCCGGCTTCATCGGACCCATGGAGGAAGAGCTGCTTAAATTGCTGCCCCACCACCGGATCCATTTCCTCGAACGCCGGCAGCGTCAACGCTGGTGTGCCTGGGCCACCACCCGCCGGAACCGTTGATAAACTCCGCCACTGGAAGTACCGGGGACGGCCGAAGGCCGATCAACCCAACGTGATCAGGAGTGTTCGCGGGTTTTGTGAAAAGTGATACGGGAATACATCTCCATGGTCCGGGAGAGCATCCAGGGGCTTTCACTGAGGAAGGTCAAGTGTTCTTCGGCATCCAGGGCCATGTTGTTCATATTCCTGGACTTGAATTCTTCCATATCTTTGGAGTTTTCGGCGGTGACCCAGCGAGCGGCGCCAAAAGCCACCGGTTCATAATCGGCCTCGACTCCGTATTCAGCCTTGAGCCGGGCCACCGTAACCTCGAACTGCAGCACCCCCACAGCCCCCAGGATAAAGTCCCCACCCTGGAGGGGGCGGAAAACCTGCACCGCCCCTTCTTCCGCCAGTTGCACCAGCCCTTTGGCCAGCTGCTTGGCCTTGAGAGGATTTTTCAGGATCACCCGGCGGAAATGCTCCGGTGCAAAGTTGGGAATGCCGGTGAAACGGAGTTTTTCCTTGGCGGTGGTGAAAGTGTCGCCGATCTTGATGGTTCCGTGGTTGTGGATGCCGATAATATCGCCGGGAAAGGCCTCCTCTACATTGGCTCGATCCTGGGCCATGAAGATGGTGGCGTTACTGAGCGCCACTTCTTTGCCCATCCGCTGGTGACGAACCTTCATCCCCCGCCGGAAGCGTCCCGAGCAGATCCGGAAAAAAGCGATCCGGTCCCGGTGGGCCGGATTCATGTTGGCCTGCACCTTGAAGGTAAAACCGGAAAAGCTCTCCTCATCCGGGCAAACCGGCCGGGGCTCGGCGGGCCGGCAGCCGGGGGCCGGGGCCAGCTCGACGAAGGCGTCCAACAACTCCTTGACCCCGAAGTTGTTGATGGCGCTGCCGAAAAAAACCGGGGTCTGGCTGGCCTTGAGAAACTCCTGATGATCGTAGGGGTTGGCGGCCCCGGCCAGCAACTCCAGATCCTCGCGCAGCTTATCCGCCGCCGTGCCCAGCATTTCATCCAGGCGGGGATCATCAAGATCCCTTATCGTCACCCCTTGCTCATCGGTCCGGCGATCCCGGCCGGGGGTGAAGAGGTGCAGCTGCCGGCGATATATATCGTAAACACCTTTGAACTGTTTGCCCATGCCCACAGGCCAGGAAAGAGGGACACATTCAATCTGCAGCTTGTCCTCGATCTGGGCCAGGATATCCAGCGGTTCCATCCCCTCCCGGTCCAGCTTGTTGATGAAGGTGACCACCGGGGTATTGCGCATCCGGCAGACCTCCATCAACTTCTCGGTCTGGGGCTCGACCCCCTTGGCGTGATCGATGACCATCAACGCGGAGTCGACGGCGGTGAGCACCCGGTAGGTATCCTCGGAAAAGTCCTGGTGGCCGGGAGTATCCAGCAGATTGACGGTATAATCCAGGTAATCGAACTGCATCACCGATGAGGTCACGGAAATTCCCCGTTCCTGTTCGATGCTCATCCAGTCGCTCAAGGCATGGGTGGCCGCCTTGCGGGACTTGACCGAACCGGCCAGCTGAATGGCCCCGCCAAAAAGCAGCAGCTTTTCCGTGAGGGTGGTCTTGCCGGCATCGGGATGGCTGATAATCCCAAAGGTCCGCCGAGCGGCGATTTCTTTTTCTAACTTGCTGCTCAATCTTGTTCCTCGGTTGAAATACAAAACCGGGCCAGTCCCCCTGAGGGGCCTGACCCGGTCTTTTATACCGAAAGTTCGGGGCCGGGTGCGAGTTAGCGCACCACGTTCCTGACTTTATTCCTTTCTGGCGCGATCTTTGGCCGCATACATGGTGGTGCTGCCGGAAGACCAGAAAACCAGCTTGCCTTCCTTGACCAGATCGTTGGCGGCATTTTTCACGGCCCGGGGCTTGGCCTCGGGGTCACAGGCATAAAAGTCCTTGACGTACAGCTGGGTCTTTGGGCCTTTTAATGCCTTTTCCATGATTTTTTCTTTGAGTTCATCAATGCTCAATGCCATAACGGTTCTCCTTGACCCAGAACTTTATTTGATGTGGCTGGTGAACTTGAACTGGGTAGTAGTCCGCCAGGTGTCGTACGCAAGCCGATAATCATCGATGGATTTATCGGTGAAGGGGATATCGCAGATTTCAAAGAACTTCTCCCAGCCGATCCGCTCGGCCCATTCCCCAACACGCTCATACTTGCGAGCATTGGCGGCCCAGGTCTCGAGAATATTCTTGACGGCGGAAACAGTCTCCGGCCAGCGCGGCGGAGTGTTGGGCAGGAAGGGGATAACCAGCTTGGAAAAGGTGGGCCCGCTACGGGTGTTGGAAACCTTGCCACCAACCAGGATGGCGATACCGGAACCTTCGGGGTCTGCCAGGGGCATGGCCGGGCACATGGTGTAGCAGTTACCGCAGAACATGCAGCGATCGGCGTTAACCTTGACCGACTTGACCTCGTTGCCCTGGGAGTCCTGGGCTTTGGCGGGTTTGATCGCGCCCAGGGGACAGGAAGCAACAGCCAGCGGGATCTCGCAGAGCCCGGTAATAGCATCATGATCAACCATCGGCGGCTTACGATGCACACCCAGGATGGCGATATCGGAGCAGTGAACCGCACCGCACATGTTCAGGCAGCAAGCCAGAGCTACCTTGCATTTGGCCGGCAGCTTCATTTCGGTGAAATGATCATAGAGCTCGTCCATGACCGCCTTAACCACGCCGGAGGCGTCGGTGGCGGGGGTGTGGCAGTGCATCCAGCCCTGGGTATGAACCACGTTGGAAACACAGGCGCCGGTGCCGCCCACCGGGAACCGCCCGTCACGGCTGGCCAGATCGTCCAGCAGGGGCTGCAGCTTGCTCTCGGAGTCAACCATGAACTCGATGTTGTTACGGGTGGTCCAGCGAACCACACCGTCACAGTGCTTGTCGGCGATATCGCAGATCTCGCGGACCATCTCCACGGAGATCAAACGGGCGCTGCCCACGCGGACAGTGATGCACTCGCCGCCGGTTTCGCTCACATGCTTGAGCACGCCGGGACGGACGATCTCATGGTACAACCACTTGCCGTAGTTGTCCTTGATGACCTGGGGAAACATTTTCTCATAGTGTGGCGGACCAATATCTGTGATCCTGTCTTTCATCGGATTTTCCGGATCGTAACCCATATCATATACCTCCTTGAAGTCTGTAATATTTATTTACGTGCAATGCAGTTTGCGGCCGCAGCCGCACATGTTTATTGCGCGTACTTCTTGCGGAATTCCGCGACGTCACGCTGCCAGCCGCCTTCAACTTCTTCCTCGCGCCAGAAGACGTAGGGGTTGGAGCGGGGTTCCTTGACGTGTTGGGGCAGGGCTTCGACCTCCATGATCCGCAGAAAGACGGGCAGTCCGATCCGCTGAATGGTTTCACCGAGACGCTCACGGTTCTTGCCGTGCTCCATCCAGTAATCCCAGCATTTTTCAATAACGTCCACCAGTTCTTCGAACTCGTTTTCCGGATCCATCTTGATGAAGGGAACAATCAGGGTGCCGAGCTGGGCACCGTCAAGAATCGGAGCCTTGGCGCCCATCATGATGGATGCACCCTGTTCGGCACCGGGGCGCAGAGCCTTGGGCATAACATTGATGCAGTGCATGCAGCGGGTGCACTCGGCATCATCAATCTTCAGGGTGTCACCTTCCATCCACATGCAACTGGTGGGACAGAGGTCGATAACCTCTTTTTGAATATCGAATTTGCCGTCCTTGGCGGGAATGCCGCCGCCGCTGGGCTTGGTGTTGCCGTTGATATAGTTCTTTACCTCATCCTGGTTGATCCGGATGTTGTCGCGCCAGTTGCCGATGGCGGACAGGTCTGAGCGGGCGATGGCGGCCACACAGTCGTTGGGGCAGCCGGAAAACTTGAATTTAAATTTGTAGGGGAAGGCCGGACGATGGATTTCGTCCTGATACTTCATGGTCATGCCATGGCAGGTGGCCTGGGTATCGTAGCAGTACCACTGGCAGCGGGCCTTGCCGATGCAACAGGCCGGGGTCCGGAGGTTGGAGCCGGAGCCGCCCAGGTCCCACTCCAGATCGTGGGTAAGGTCATAGAACAGGGGTTCTAGTTCCTCGGTCCGAGTACCCAGCAGGATCAGGTCGCCGGTGGAACCGTGGAAGTTGGTCAAGCCGGAACCGCGCTTCTCCCAGAGATCGCAGACCTTACGCAGCAGTTCGGTACGATAGAACTTACTGGAGGGCTGATTAAGACGGACAGTGTGGAAATGAGCCACTCCGGGAAACTGGTCGGGGGAGTCAGTATAACGGCCGACGATACCGCCGCCGT
>PWOG01000306.1 GCA_003557565.1 Desulfobulbaceae bacterium | reverse complement strand
CGGCAGGATTGTCGGCCCTGCCGAACGTTGACTTCAAGTGTCTTCTGGCGCCCAAGGGCTCAGCAGTTGGTACAACTGCTCGCGGCCCTTGATTTCTTTGGCCAGCCAGGGCGAGGCCGCCACCGGGCCGGAGTTGAGCTGCAGTACTTCCTCGATAAAGTCCAGTTCCTTGACCCCGCGGGCGGCCAGCAACGGATCCCTGGTGCCGGAGAGGGCAAAACACTGGTTGACCGCCCAGCCGTAAGGCTCGATGGCCGCCCGGCGCAGGTCTTCCTGCAGGCTGGCGGCCTCGTGCACCGGGGTGGCCTCGGGCAGGGTGACCAACAGCACCCTGGTGTACAACGGGTCGCGCAGGCGCGGCAGCAGCTCCTGGACCGCCTCGCCGACCCCGGCGGCGTTCCTGGCCACCTCCCGATGGTAGGATTCGGTGGCGTCCAGCAACAGCAGGGTATGACCGGTGGGGGCGGTGTCCAGCACCAGGAACTGCTCCCGGGCGCCCGCCACCTCGCGGGCGAAGGCCTGGAAGACGGCGATTTCTTCAATGCAGGGAGAGCGCAGTTCTTCTTTCAGCAACTCCAGGTCATCGGCCGACAACTCCTGTTCCTTGTTTGCCAGGACCTGGGCGGTGTAGGTGCGGGTTTCCTCCTTGGGGTCGATGCGGCTTATCGTCAGGTTGGCCGGTGGATCGGGCAGCATCTGGTCCACGTGCGCCGCCGGGTCGGTGGTGGAGAGGCAGACCTGGTGCCCCCGGCGGGCCAGTTCGGCGGCGATGGCGGCGGCGGTGGCGGTCTTGCCCACGCCCCCCTTGCCCATGGTCATGATCAGACCCCGGCCCGGAGCCGCCAACCGTTCCAGCAGGGCCGGCCAGGGGGTGAGCCGGGGCGCAAGGCGCTGCAGGCCGGCGGCCAGTTCGTTTACCTGCCCGGTGTCCACCGCTTCCGGCTGCTCTTCCAGGGCATGGTCGATGGCCGCCAGGCCCACCAGGCCGTGGGGGCGGAATTCCATGACGCTTCGGGGCAGTTTGGCCAGGTTGGGGGGCAGGCTGGCCAGGGCCTGTTCGCCTTTGTCTTGTAGAGCCCGGGCTACTGGATCGTCGGAGGTGGCCTTGAATTGTCCATTGATTACCAGGTGCTGGTTTTTCATCCCTAGCTCGAATAATTCAGCAGCGGCACGTTCAGCTTCATCCAAGGTAATGGCTTCCGGTCGACTGACCAGCACCAGCAGGGTCAGCTCGGGGTCGGTGAGCGAGGCCACCGCCCCTTCGTAGATCAGCCGCTGCTCCTTGAGCCCGGCCAGGGGCCCCAGGCAGGAGGAGCCGCTTTTGTTTTCCAGCACGAAATCGTTCCAGGCCGCAGGCAGGCTCAGCAGGCGCAGGGTATGGCCGGTGGGGGCGGTATCCAGCACGATATGGTCGTACTCGGCCACCGTTTCCGGATGGCCGATGACCTGGGAAAATTCGTTGAAAGCGGCAATTTCTATCGTGCAGGCGCCGGAAAGTTGCTCTTCGATGTTTTGTACCGCCTCGTCGGGCAAGACCCCACGGTAGGGGCCCACCATCCGTTCCCGATAGGCCGTCGCCGCTTCCTCCGGATCGATATTCATGGCCAGCAGGCCGGGGTTGTTCTTGACCGGGGCGGGGCTGCCGGAAAGCGGGGTTTCCAGCACCTCGTCCAGGTTGGAGGCCGGGTCGGTGCTGATCAGCAGCACCTTCTTGCCGTTCCGGGCCAGGGCGGTGGCGACGATGCAGGACATGGTGGTCTTGCCCACTCCGCCCTTGCCGGTGAAAAAAAGGTAACGGGGGGCCTGGTCGATCAGCAGCATTTGTCACCTCCGCCCGCCAGAGGCAGGGAAGAAAGGGGGGCGCCGGTATCCTGGCCGGCCGGGGGCTCGTCGGTGGCAGGGTCGTAATCGACCCCGGTCATGGCCGCAAGTTGCCGGCGGCTGGGGTAGGTGGCAGTACTTTTCTCCACCCCGTCCACCAGGATCAGGGGCAGGCAGGTGGTGGAGTCGGTGGCCAGTTTGTCCCGCACCAGCTGGTTTTCGGCAAAGGCCGCCGGTTCCTGGGAGAGGTTGTAACGTCTTACTTCCACCCCTTTTTTTTGCAGCCAGTCCAGGTCGGCGGCAAAACGGACCAGGGACGGGTCCACCGAGGGACCGCAGATGCCGGTGGAACAGCACATGGCCGGATCAAAAACTTCCATTTTTTTAGGCATGACGCATACCTCACTTACAGTTGACAGATAGCGGACAACAGACTTTGCGTTGTTTTTTTATTTGCCGCCGCCCGAAGCGGTGTCCGGGTACTCTTGGTGATTACTTGTCCTGCGTGACCGACACCGCGAGTTTGGCCGGTTGTTGCGGGGGGTCATGCGCTTTGCAGTTTGGCCAGTTCTTCCGGCAGCTTTTTGATGTAATCGCGGATTTCATCCCGCACCCGGCGGTAATGGACCAGGGCCTCTTCCTTGCTGGCGGCATCGGCGGCCAGTTTGGGCGGGTCGTCAAAGCCGCGGTGGATGACCTTGCCGGGAAAGTAGGGGCAGGTCTCGTTGGCATGACCGCACAGGGTGATGACGTAATCGAAACTCTCCCGGGGCAACTCTTCCAGGGTTTTGGAATACTGGTCGCTGATCTCCACCCCGGCCTCGGCCATCACCTTGACGGCCAGCGGGTTCATGCCGTGTTTGGCAATCCCGGCGGAAAAGACCTCAAACTCCCCGCCCAGCAGGTGACGGCCCCAGCCCTCGGCCATCTGGCTGCGGCAGGAGTTGCCGGTGCAGAGAAACAGAATGGTGGTGGTCATCAGCACTCCTCGTCGCTTTGCTTGTTTTGGCGATAAAGCGCCAGGTTGTCGGCGTCCCGCCGGGCCTCGGCCCGACTGGCCGTTTCCCGGGCCAGGGCCCGCAGGATTTCGCGCATCAAAGGGCTTAGGTCCGGAGTCAGCCGGTAATGCATCCACACCCCCCGTCGCCTTCCTTCCACCCAGCCGCTGTTTTTCAGGTAGGCCAGGTGCCGGGAGATGGTGGACTGGGGCAGGTTAAGCGCCCCAATCAGGTCGCAGACGCACAACTCCCCCTGGCTGTGCAGCAGCAGCAGCAGCCGCAAACGTATTTCCTCGGACAGGGCCTTGAGGCCTTCGGCGATCGCTTTCATATTCAATATTGTATATCCGCATAGGCGGATATTGTCAAGAAACAGTCGGCATGAAGGGCATTTTTTAGGTGGACCAGCTCCAACCCAACCGACCACGGCTGATTTTGGCGTAATCAACCGCAGGGTTTGCCCTGTAAGCGGTTACTGGGCGCAGGTTGTGGCTTACCCCGCCGGCGATGCGCACATCAGTACCCCAGTACGCGAGCCGGCCTAATCGCGGCTTCCGGCGGTGCCCATGATCGTTTTCAACCTGGCAGCTTAAACTCAGGTGAAGGGGGGTCACTTCTGCTGCATCAAAACGGGCAAAACGGGAACCTTTGCAGGTTAACCAAGGGTTGGCCGGCCGAGGTTATAAGGGAGAAGATCGTTAGGTAGAAGATCAGTTGTGGTGCTGTCCATGTTGGCGGCAGCCAAAGTTGTGGTCAAGAAATTCACATTCCGCCGGTGAAAGGTCAAAACGAATCTCGGCTTCCCGGAGCAGGGCACGACGGTCCCGGTTCGGGTTCTGGGCGAGACATTCGCTGACCCAGGCCAGGGCCCGGCGCATCTTTTCTCCCGGTGGCTGGATGTTCTGGCCGTCGCTCATGGATTATCCTTGCATTTTGAAGATGACGCCTCCCAGGGGCGGAACCCTGATCAGGATATGTTCGGGGGCCTGTCCAAACGGCTCGTTGATGCTGGTCAGGACCTCCGGGTTGATGACGCCGCTGCCCCCCGCCTCGGTCATATCCGAATTGAAGACTTCCTGGTAACGGCCGCCCCGGGGAACCCCCAGCTTGTAGTTGTGATGGACCTGGGGGGTGAAGTTCAGCAGGCAGACCACTAAATCATCGCGGCCTTCGGTGAACCGGGCGAAACTGATGATGCAGTTGTCGATATCGTTGAAATCCAGCCACTGAAAACCCTCCGGTGAAAAATCATCATCCCACAGAGCGGGAGTCCGGCGGTAAAAGTGGTTAAGCTTGCTGACATAGTGCTGCAACTGGCGGTGCTTTTCTTCTTGCTCCGGCAGGTGCCAGTCCAGGCTGGTTTTGCAGTACCATTCGGAAAGCTGCCCAAATTCGCCGCCCATGAACACCATCTTTTTGCCGGGATGGGTCCAGTGAAAGAAAAAAAGCAGGCGCAGATTGGCAAAGCACTGCCAGTTGTCGCCGGGCATCTTGCTCAGCAGGGAGCCCTTGCCGTGAACCACCTCGTCATGGGACAGGGGCAGGATGAAGTTCTCGGTGAAGGCATAAAGCAGCGAAAAGGTCAGGGAACCGTGGTGGTATTTGCGGAACAGGGGATCATGCTGAAAATAACTCAAGGTGTCGTTCATCCAGCCCATGTTCCACTTATAGCCAAAGCCCAGCCCGCCCCAGTTGGTCGGCTTGGAAACTCCGAAGTAGCTGGTGGACTCCTCGGCGATCATCATGATGTCCGGGTGTTGTTCGTAGACGATGCTGTTCAGGTGTTTGATGAATTCGATGGCCTCGATGTTTTCCCGGCCGCCGTATTCGTTGGGCACCCATTCCCCTTCATGGCGACCGTAATCAAGGTAAAGCATCGAGGCCACGGCGTCCACCCGCAGACCGTCGATGTGATAACGGTCAAACCAGAACAGGGCGTTGGCGATGAGAAAGTTGGCCACCTCGGCCCGGCTGTAATTGAAGATCAAGGTTCCCCATTCGTGATGTTCTCCTTTGCGGGGGTCCTCGTGCTCGTAGACACAGGTGCCGTCAAAGCGGCTTAAGCCGTGGCCATCGGTGGGGAAGTGGGAGGGCACCCAGTCCAGGATAACGCCGATGCCGTGCCGGTGACATTCGTTGACCAGGTAGGCGAAATCGTCGGGGGTGCCGAACCGGCTGGTCACCGCGTAAAAACCGGTGACCTGATAGCCCCATGATTCGTCCAGGGGATGCTCGGCCACGGGGAGAAATTCCACATGGGTAAAGCCCATTTCCACCAGGTAGGGGATCAGGGCGTCGGCGATTTCCTGGTAGGAGAGAAAGCGTGAGGGGTCGGAGGGATCCCGCCGCCAGGAACCCAGGTGCATTTCATATACGGACATGGGTTGGGAATAGGTGGGCTTTTCACGGCGCCGGGCCAGCCACTCGTCATCGCTCCATTGAAAACTGGTGGTATCCCATACCACCGACGCGGTTTTGGGGCGTATCTCGCTGTAAAACTGGCAGGGGTCG
>PWOG01000077.1 GCA_003557565.1 Desulfobulbaceae bacterium | reverse complement strand
GCCGGATCAAGCTGTTCGCGCTGCTGGTCGAAGTAGCAGATTTCCAGGTTGACCCCCGGGCGCAGATGGCCGGCGGTGGGGGCCAGTTGCCCCAGCAGCAGCCGCAGCAGGGTGGATTTGCCCACCCCGTTGGGGCCAATGATGCCCACCTTGTCGCCGCGCATGATGGTGGTACTCAGCCCGCTGATCACCGGCTGGCCGTCATAGGCAAAGGACAGCTCCTTGGCTTCGGCCACCAGGCGGCCGGAGCGAGCGCCACCCTGGATCTGCATTTTCACCCGGCCGCTTTGCTCCCGCCGGGCCGCCCGCTGCTGGCGCATCTGCCGCAGGGCCTCCACCCGGCCCTGGTTGCGGGTGCGCCGAGCCTTGATCCCCTGGCGAATCCAGGACTCTTCCTCGGCCAGCTTGCGGTCGAACCTGGCGTTTTCGCTGCTTTCGGCGGCCAGCCTTTCGTCCCGGCGGCGCAGGTAGTTGTCGTAATCCCCCGGCCAGCTGGTGAGTTTGCCCCGGTCCAGCTCGATGATGCGGGTGGCCAGGCGGCGGACCAGCTGCCGGTCGTGGGTAATAAACAGCAGGGCGCCGGAAAAATTCAGCAGAATCTCTTCCAGCCGGCCAATGGCGGCGATATCCAGATGGTTGGTGGGCTCATCCAGCAACAGCAGCTCCGGATCGCCGGCCAGGGCCCGGGCCAGCAGTACCTTGCGTTTGAGCCCGCCGGAGAGTTCGGCAAACTCCTGCTCGACGGACAGCTCCAGCCGGCTCAACACCTTCTCCAGATGCAGATGATCCACCGGGCCGGGGCCGCCGGCGGCCACCTCGTACACCGTACCCCGCAGTCCCGCCGGCACCTCCTGTTCCAGACTGGCGCAGCGCAGGCCCTTCTGCCGGACAATCTCGCCGCCGTCGAGCTCCACCTCACCGTTGATCACCCGCAGCAGGGTGGACTTGCCCTCGCCGTTGCGCCCCAGCAGGCAAACCCGCTCCCCCGGCTCGATCTGGAGATCAACCCCATCCAGCAGGGGGCGGCCGCCAAAGGCCAGGCTGACCTGTTGCAATGAAACCAGGGCCATAAATTGATTCTCCCGCAGGGTGATCGGCGCCGCTAGCCGCAACGCCGGAAAAATTCAGCAACAAAAAGAAATTGGGGTCAGACACCAAATTCTAACCAATTTTTCAGATTTTTCCAATTTTTAGTATGCGAAAACGAGTGATTACAAGGCGCACCCAATCGGCACCGCTGCTTTTGGCAATGCCGACAAAATCAAGAAAAACGAACCTCGCAAGTTACCCGTTTATACCAGGGATTGTCAACAACGGCGGTTAAATACTGCGGCCTCGTCTTGTACGGTCCTTTGGTAAGGCCATCAATAACATTGACTGCACAGGGAAGTAGGAATATATTGTATGTTTTGTCGATATTATTCGGCCGGGCTTTATGGCTGTTGCCGCCCGCCGCCAACCGCCTCTCCTGCAGGATCAAAAATGGAAATTGCCCGCAACCAGCGCAAACAAGAAAATAAACGTGAGATCAGTCAGAGCCTGGCCCTGATCAAGTGCCCCAACTGCGGCAACGACAGCGATTTTTTGGAAGTGGCCGACGACGTGATTCTCACCACCCACTACCGGCAAAACCGCGACGGCAGCTTTACCCAGGAAGGGGATGAATCCCAGATCATGGGCGAGATCAAGCTGTTCTGCGGGGAATGCAACGCCGACCTGTCCCGTTTTCACTCCCGTTTTCTGGAAATGCTCTTCTAGCCCCGGAGGCCCGTTCTTGACCTCCACTCCCCGGCTGATCCGCGACAACGAAACTTTGCGCCGCGAATACCATCGCCTCGCCGCCGGCGACCGGGTGTTGACCCGGATCCGTCTGGCCCCCGGTGAAGAGTATCTGCTCTGGGATCTTGCCACCAGGGGTGTGGAGATCTTTCCGCCGGCTCCGGCCCAGGCCCTGTCCCGCTCCAAGGTGATGCAGGCCGCCGTCCTGCAACCTTTCATGCTGCCCCGCACCCGGGCGATTCACGATCTGCACGGCCTGCACCGGGCGGTCACCGAATACCACGCCGCCGAAATCGGCCAAGTAGTGACCAAGCTGGACCGGGCCAACGCCGGCATGGGGGTGCTGCTGTGGAACAGCGTGGAGGAGGTGCTCAACCAGGCCACCCTGGGGGCCCTGCAGCCGCCCTTTGTCCTTCAGCCCTTTGTTCGCGAGGGTCGTGATATCCGGGTGATAATACTGGGCGATTACCGAGAAGCCTATCTTCGTCACAATCCGGCGGGCTTTCGCCATAACCTGCATTGCGGCGGCGGCAGCGAGCCCTGGCCCCTGAGCCGCGACCAGATGGAATTCTGCCGCCGGGTCATGGAACGGGGCTGCTTTCCCTTCGCTCACCTGGATCTGTTTCTGCTTCCCGACCACAGCTTCTACCTGGGCGAGATCAACCTGCGCGGCGGCCTGCGGGGGGCGCGGATCACCACCCCGGAATATCGCCGGCGCCTGGAACAGTTCTTCGCCGCCGCGGCCCCGGTATAAACAACTCTTGTTTCTTGCCCCGGATGCCGTTATGAAGAGGAAAGGCACACCGTGACCGCTGGCCGGGCAAACTCTGTGATTGGTTGCGAGAAAAGCAAAAGAGCCGGGCGCTTAACTCTGCGCACCGGCTCTTTCACAGGAGAAAGGAGATGAGTGTTAACTAGTAATCAGTTCCTAGAGCAATCTTCGTGCCAACTCTTCTTCGTGTTTAAAAAAAGCGTGTTTTCAGGAAGTAAAAAACACAAGGCGGGTCCGGCGAAACATTCTTTAAGTATAAAAATTTGAACCCAAAATGGGTTTTTTTACCCTCAAAACCATGTTGATCTCCTCCGATGACCGCGTTATAAGCAAAAAAAGTACCTGGCGGCAACGGTATTATTTTTTGTCCTCGGTACAAAATATTAAACCACCCGTTACCGGTTGCCAGGCATGACCTGCTGTTGTCGGAGAGCAACGGGAACTGACCAGCTAAATGACAGAAAAAACCATGACCCACGACACCCAAACCCCCATCCAGCGCTCACTGAAGGTCGGCCGGGCGGTAATCGGCCTGCTGGGACTGGATGTCGCCATGGGCCGGGCCCTGGCCGACCGGGAAAGCCCCCGGGAGGAGCTCCTGGAACGCCTCTATCAGCAGATTGCCCGCCAGAACTACATCCCCCCCGGCCAGGAAGAACTATACCGCCAGGCCCTGACCCGGGAGTATGACCGCCTGCTCAGCGGCGACCAGCGCCGGGACGACACTTTACAGATCCGTATTCTCGGTCCCGGCTGCGTTTCCTGCAATCGCCTGGGCGAAATGGTGCTGGAGGTGATGGCCGAAATGGGGATTGCCGCTGACATCCTGCAAATCCAGGACCCCGATGAAATCGGGCGTTACGGCCTGACCCGGACCCCGGCCCTGGTCATCAACGACCAGGTGCTCTGCGCCGGCCAGCTGCCACCCAGATTCAAACTCGAACAGTGGCTGCGCCGGGCCGCCGACCCCCAGCAAGTTCCGTGAACCTCTTAACCCAAAGATCACGCCATGCCCATTCCGCCAAAAAATAAGCGCCGGGCCATCATCATCGGCGCGGGCCCCGCCGGGCTCACCGCCGCCCTGGAGCTGTTGCGCCAAACCGATGTGGTCCCGGTGGTTCTGGAAGCCTCACCCCATATCGGCGGCATCTCCCGCACCGAAAATTACCGGGGCAACCGGATCGATATCGGTGGGCATCGTTTTTTTTCCCGCTCCCGGTGGGTCATGGACTGGTGGCAGGAGATCCTGCCCCTGCAGGGCGTTCCGGCCCGGGACGACCGGGCCCTGGGCCGGGACTTGGGGGAGTTGCTGGTGGCCGGCGGGCCGGATCCGGAAAAAACCGACCGGGTGATGCTCCAGCGCTTTCGGCTTTCACGCATCCTCCACCGGCGGCGCTTTCTCGACTATCCCCTGGCTGTGGGCCTGCCCCTGGTCCGGGCCCTGGGAATCGGCCGCCTGCTGCTCATTCTGCTCAGCTATCTACGGGCCCACCTTTTTCCCATCCGGAACGAAAAAAATCTCGAAGACTTCTTCATCAACCGTTTCGGCCGCCGCCTTTATGAAACTTTCTTCAAGGATTATACGGAAAAGGTCTGGGGCCGGCCCTGCCGGGACATTCCCGCCGAATGGGGCGCCCAGCGGATCAAGGGCTTATCCGTGGCCGGCGCCATCCGTCATGCCCTGCGTTTTCTCCTGTCCGGCTCCCGCACCCGGAAACGCGAACAGGTGGAAACCAGCCTGATCCGCCACTTTCTCTACCCCAAGCTGGGCCCCGGCCAGCTCTGGGAGGAAGTGGCCCGCCGGGTCACCGACGAGGGAGGCACCCTGCTGACCGGCCATCAGGTTACAGGGCTGACCACCGACGGCGACAGGGTAACCGGGGTGCGGATCCACGATGCGGCCTCCGGCGAGGAATTTACCCAGGAGGCTGATTACTGCCTGTCCACCATGCCGGTGCGCGACCTGATTCTGGCCCTGGACCGGAGCCCGGCGGAGATCCGGGAACTGGCTGAAGGCCTGGTTTATCGGGATTTCATGACCATCGGCCTGCTCCTTAAAAAGATGAGCGGCAAGCTGGCCGAGGCCACCCCCAGCTCCAGCGAAAAACCCGGGATGCTGCCGGACAACTGGATCTATATCCAGGAACACGACGTCCGCCTGGGCCGGCTGCAGATCTTCAACAACTGGAGCCCCTATCTGGTTCAGGACCCGGACACTATATGGGTGGGGCTGGAATACTTCTGCAACGAAGGCGATGACCTGTGGAGCATGTCAGACACCGATCTCCACCAACTGGGAGTGGATGAAATGACCCGCCTCGGCTTCATCGACCCCGTCGATGTCCTGGACGGGGTGGTTATTCGCCAGCCCAAGGCCTACCCGGCCTATTTCGGCACTTACCAGCGTTTCTCAGAGATCCGGACCTGGACCGACCGGCTGGAAAACCTCTTTCTCATTGGCAGAAACGGCATGCATCGCTACAACAACATGGACCATTCCATGCTGGCGGCACTGGCGGCGGTGACGGCGATCAAAAACGGAAGTTCGGAGAAGGAAGCGATCTGGGCGGTAAACAGCGATGAAGAATATCACGAGGCCTGAAAGCACGGCTGCACCGCATCCTACGGCGATCGGCCCAGCTTGCGTACCGATGTGCGCGGCGCCGGTCCGCTTGCCGCAGGATGCACCACTGCCGCGCGGTTAGCCGACAAATACGAGGGGTTGAGGAAAATTGCGGATATGGCTGCGAAATATTCACTGGCATCTGCTGATCGCCGGGCTTTCCCTGCTGTTTCCGGTGCTTCTCTACCGGAGCCG
>PWOG01000037.1 GCA_003557565.1 Desulfobulbaceae bacterium | reverse complement strand
GCCAGCTGAAGTCCTCGGCCCGGGAACTGGGCAAAATCCGGCTGCATACCCCCCATGAGAAAATCCCCAAGCTCTCCCTGGTGGGCGAGATTTACGTGCGCCACGATCCCATTTCCCTGCAGCGGCTGATCGAACGGATGGCCGAACTGGGCTTCATCGTCCGTACCTCGCAAACCTCGGAGTGGATCAAGTACTGCGACTGGCTGGTAAAAAACGATATCGAAGGACGGCGGGATCTACCGTGGTGGACTCGCTACTGGGTCAAACGTTATTTCGACGCCAAGGTCCGCAAACTGCTGGCCCCCTGCGGTCTGTTCCATTATGAGGAGAAAGTGGAGGTGGAACCCTTGGTGGCCGCCGGCAGCCGCCACATCTCCCCCCAGCTCTCCGGCGAGGCGATCCTGACAGTAGGGGCGGCCCTGCACGAAATCCTGCACCCCTCCTGCGGGATCATCTCCATCGGGCCGTTTGGCTGCATGCCCACCCGGCTGGCGGAATCGATCCTCAACGAAAAGTTTACCAGCAGCGAAAAAAGGGCGGTGCTGGAAGATGAAGGGGCCGAACACATTCCGGAGTTGCTGCAAAAAGAACGCAAGCTGCCCTTCCTGGCCCTGGAAACCGACGGCAACAGCTTCCCCCAGATCATCGAAGCCCGGCTGGAGGCCTTCGCCCTCCAGGCTAAAAGAGTCCACGAAGACCTGGTCAACGGTCGCTAGCACCGCATCTTGTGGTGAGCGTCCCGACTTGCGTACTGATGTACGCGGCGCCGGGACGCTCACCACAACCTGCGGTACTATCGTCCGTTTACCCCGCATTCGAACCTTGCTGCCAGGTTTCGGGCACACTGGAATCACCGAAATTTGGTAGCCTCGCAAAAAACCGCCAAAGGAGTTGGTCGGCAACCCCAAAAAGGCCCACCGGGAAACCCGGGGGCCTTTTTGGGGTTTTGCAACCAGGGCATGTTCATACAATAAACACACACCCCAATTTTGATAGCCTCGCTAAAACCCACCAAGCTAGTTGGTCGGCAACGCGGAAACAATTAGTTACAAAGCGTGCCCAGTCGGCGGCGCCGCTTTTTGCGACGCCGACAATTTTGACTTACCGGTTTAACAGGCCGTAATCGAACAGCCGTGCCGCAGGTTCGGGCGATCAGCCAGGCGCAGCGTACCCCCTGTACGTAAGCCTGCCTGGTTGATCGCCCGAAGATGCGGTGCGACTGTTCGATTACGGTGGGCAGCGATCCAGGCTCACCAGTTCCTGGTGGGTGTGAATGGGAATCACCTGGTCCGGATTACCCAGCTCATAACGCAACTCCACGGTGACGTCGGCGCACCGTTCCTCCTCGGGCAGGAAGAACTCAAAGGTTTCGGCCTTGGTCTGGTAGGGTTGCAGGCTGGTGTCGCGGACGTAGCTGGCTTTCCACTGGGCGCCGTAGACCATGACGTTGGAGCCCCGCTGGGTCGTCGCCTGGGGATGATAATGGCGCTCGTCTTCGGCGATTACGTTACCGTCCAAATCTTTTGCGGTCACTTCCAGGACCACTCGGTTATGGGACGGTCAGCCGTCGGGGATTCGATGGCCCGCCGTGGAATCGATCTTGGTGTCCACCACCACCTTGGAGTGCAGCACGCCGCCGGCCTCCAGCCATTCGTAGCCGACGGTGTTGACATCCAGGCTCACCGACTCGGCCAGACGCTGGCTCATCAGCTCGGTGTCATTCCAGTCCGGCAGCATCCGATGATCCATATAGCCGTCCTGCTTGGGCTCAAGATGACACTGCTGGCAGGTCTTGCTGCCCCCGGCCGGAATGTAGGCGTGCTGGTAGCTGCCATAGATAGTGGCGCACTGGACCGGGTTGTCAAACTCCAGGTTGACCCCGACGCCATGGCACTGGCCGCAGAACAGGGCCTCCTTCATCACCGGGCTCTGCTTGACGCTGGTGAACTGCGAGTCGGGGTGATCGGAGATATTGCGGGAGCTGTAAAGGACATTCTCTTCCGGTTCCCCCAGCTGCTTGCGATGAATGATCGATTTGTTGTTGTGGCAAACGATACAGGTAATCTTGAGTTTGCCCACCTTGTCGCTGTCTCCTTCCCGCAGGGCGCGGGTCAATTCCACCGCCACCGAATCCTCGGCATGGGTGATCGCCTGGGGCAGATGGCACTTGAAGCAGGGATAGGTGTCGATGGTGGCGTCCTCGGGATCATCCGGGGAAAAGGGGGTCATACCTTCCATCGCCAGGGGGGTCAGCATCAGACCGCCGCGAACCCCCATCAGGGACCGGGCATGGTGGGACTTGCTCCATTGATTGTAAACCTCTGTATGACAAGCCTTGCAGCGCGACGAATCAAACATCTGCGCCAGCTCGTCAATGGTGGTGGCTTTCTGGCCGGCCATGGCCATACCCGGCAGGGCAAGCACAGCGGCAACCAGACCGATAATCCAATGTTTCATGTTGTCCTCCTCTCTTGTTAACATGATTCACCCCAAAATCCGCATATACTGCCGCCTGCATCACCTCCTTGTCCACGGTTGAGTTTGTTACTGCAAGCACAAGATATCGCTTGCATGTATTACCAAATAGCAATTTAGCCGTAAGCGATCACAGGGCACCGCATCTTGCGACGATCGGGCCGGCTCACGTACTGAGGTACGCTCCGCCGTCGAGGCTCGCCACAACCTGCGGCACCCTGCGGGCGCTTACCATTTTGCCCCCGTGATCACTATACATTTAACCGTCTCCGCACCGACCCAGAAAGGGACATATTGTCGCAGTTATGACCTGCTCAGGAGTTTTGAAGGAACAATGACCGATATACAACCAAAATCCCATCATACTATAGGATAGATAATGCCAACAACCGTTGTCAAGGCGGATATTTACCAAGATTAACGCCAGCGATCACTTACCCTTTAACGGGTTATAGACAGGCTACCAAAGGTAGATGCCGGCAATCTCGACTTGTATTTTTTTTATTATGCAATACAATTGTGACGGCCTCGAAAAAACACCGCCCAACCTGTTGGTCGGTAACGCGGAAATAAATTGTGATCGGGGACAGATTTTTCTTATGCGGCGCGGGAGATAACCGTTGATTCAACAGCCTGCCCCAAAAACGCCGACCTTCCCTCTTACCGACAATCTCGGCCGGGTGATCAACTACGTCCGCCTGGCCGTTACCGACCGCTGCAACCTCAACTGCCGCTACTGCCGGCCCAAGGGCCCCTGCTCCGAGCCCCGGCGGGAGCTGTTGAGCTACGAGGAGCTGGGACGGCTCACCGGCCTGCTGGTGGGCATGGGAATCGACAAGGTGCGGATCACCGGCGGCGAGCCCCTGGTCCGCCACGGCATGCTCGATTTTTTCCGCCGCCTGCGGGCCATTCAAGGCCTGCGGCAGCTGGCCCTGACCACCAACGCCACCCTGCTGGCGCCCCATTTGGCCACCCTGCGGGAGTTGCAGCTCTCGGGTCTTAACATCAGCCTGGACACCCTGAAAGCTGAGCGCTTCGCCGCCATCACCGGCCAGAATCTTTTCGCTGCGGTTTTCGAGGTGATTGAAGAGGCCATCGCCGCCGGCATTCCGGTGAAAATCAACGCTGTGGTCCAGGAGGACATCAACACCGACGAATTGCTGGATCTGGCCCGCCTGGCCGAAAACCGGCCCATCCAGGTCCGGTTCATCGAGCCCATGCCCTTTGACGGCGGCAGCAACTTTATCGCCGGCACCTGGAACCTGGCCCGCCTGGAGCAACATTTCCGAAACCACCTGCCGGAGCTCACCGAAACCCCGCAGGTCGGCTCCACCGCCCGGATTTTCCAGCCTTCCGGCTTTACCGGCAGCATCGGCCTGATCGGCGGTTATTCGCGCTGTTTTTGCGCCACCTGTAACAAAATTCGCATTACCCCCCAGGGAATGCTGAAAACCTGTCTTTACGACGACGGTGTACTTGACCTAAAGGAAGTTTTACGCACCGGCGCCACCGACGGGGAGATTGCCGATCTGGTCCGTGCCTGCCTGGGCCGCAGACACGCCGATGGCTTCGCCGCCGCTTCCCGTCGCCAACAAGACGGCATGGCGGGCAGTTGCGCCTCCATGGCCACCATCGGCGGCTGATGCCGGCATTAAGCCGGCGCCGCATCTTGCGGCGATCGAGCCGGCTCACGTACTGATGTACGCTTTGCCGCCCCGTTCACCACAACCTGCGGCACCCTGTGACCAGTTACCCTTTCGCCCTCGTGATCACTTACGAAAATACTACCGGCAACGGCGTTCCAGGCCGTTGCCCGAAACGCTCAGCAATCTTATTTATTTTTTAAAGGAACTGATTATGGGTACAGTGGAAGCAGTTTGCGTCAGCGCCAAAAAAGGGATCATCAAAAAACCGGTGAGCGAAATCGAACTGCAGGAAAACTGGGGAATCAGCGATGATGCCCACGCCGGCGACTGGCACCGCCAGGTCTCCCTGCTGGCCGGCGAAAGCATCGACGGGGTGCGCGAAACCCTGCCCCAGATCGACCACGGGGTCTTTGCCGAAAATATCGTCACCCGCGGGGTGGACCTGGTGGGATTAAACATCGGTGACCGGCTGCTGATCGGCGACCAGGTGGTGCTGGAGGTCACTCAGATCGGCAAGGAGTGCCACAACAGCGGTTGCGCCATCAAAAAGGCCACCGGTGACTGCATCATGCCCCGGGAGGGAATTTTCAGCAGGGTATTGCGGGGCGGCAAGGTCCGGGCCGGCCTCAACATCGAGATCCAGCCGGGAGCCGGCGTTGTGCTGGGAGCACCGGAACATTCCGCCCCATGACCCTGGCCGAACGGCTCCTGGCCCGGATGGCCCGGCCCCAGACCACGGTTGATTTCACCGGGGCCCGCTGTCTGCGCCGGCGGTTTATCCGCAGCGCCTGTGATCGTTGCGCCCGGGAATGCCGGCCCCAGGCGCTCTACCCCGGGGAAGGCGAGGTCAGGCTGGATTCCCGGCGCTGCACCGGCTGCCTGGCCTGCACCGCCGCCTGCCCCACCGAGGCCCTGAGCGGCCGGGACTCCCGCCTGGCCAAGGCGCCGCAACGGATTTTGGCCCGGCGCGGGCAGACCATTATCTGCTGTGAAAAATCCCTGCGCCACGGCACCGAAATCATCCTCCCCTGCCTGGGGGCGCTCTCCCGGGAACACCTGGCCGCCTACGCCCTGCTTACCGGCGGGCTTATCCTGCTGCTTGCTCCCTGCCGGGATTGTCATTCCCCCTGGATCCCTGATATCCTGCAAAGCCGAGTAGACGAGCTGCACCAATGCTGGCAGGGTCTGGCCGACCAGCCCCCAGTCCGCCTGCACCTGGAAGCCGAACCGCCGGAGTTGTCGCCAGCGGCGG
>PWOG01000206.1 GCA_003557565.1 Desulfobulbaceae bacterium | reverse complement strand
GGCGCTTACCATTTCGCCCCCGTGATCACTTACGCCCGGGTGAAGTTGACGGGCCAGAATCCGGCGGATTCCATCTTTGCCCATGCCGGGCTAGCCGTTTACTTCCTTGCCGGCCACCAGCTTTTCAACCCCCTCGCTGTTACGGAGATTGATATCCAGTCGGCGGAAGGCAATTTCAATCCCGTTTTTCTGGAACAGCCTTTCTATTTCCCGGTTGATTTCATCGATCACCTGGTCCTTTTCGGACAATTCGCAGACATGAAACGACAACTCATGATCAAGGGTACTTTCCCCGAAGTTCAGCAACAGGACGGTGGGCTTCGGATCCTTGAGCACCCGGGGATTTTTCCTGACTATCCGGAGTAGCATCTCCCGGACCTGGACGAGATCGGAACCGTAGGCCACCCCAAGCCTGATGGTCACCCTGATCACGGTGTCGGACAGGGACCAGTTGATCAACTGATCGGTGACGAAGGTTTTGTTGGGGACGATGATATCCTTGCGGTCGAAATCGGTGATGGTGGTGGCACGGATCCGGATGTGGTTTACCGTGCCGGACAGGTTGCCGATGGTTACCACGTCGCCGATCCGCACCGGACGCTCCAGCAGGATTATCAGCCCGGCAACGAAGTTGGCGAAGATTTCCTGGAGGCCGAAGCCCAACCCGATCCCCAGGGCGGCAACCAACCATTGCAGTTTATCCCAGCTTACCCCCAAAAACGACAATCCGAAGATGAAGCCGATACTGACAATAGCGTAGCTGAGCAAAGTGGTGATGGCGTAGCTGCTGCCCCGTTTCAACGGCAGCCGTGACAACACGGAAATCTCCAGCAGTCCGGGCAGATTGCGGGCCAGGGTGACGGTGAAGGCGACAATTAACAGAACAACCAGCATATCGGCGACGCTGACCGCAAGCAGAGCCGGACTCTGGGCACTGCCGCTGTTGTATTCCCACAAGGTAAACGAATCCAGATAGGACACGGCGCTGAGCAGATCCGCCCAAATCAGATAGACCAGGGCTCCGAACAAAATCATGATGCCAAGCTTGATCAGGCGCAGGGACTGCTGATTAATCTGCTGGATGTCCATGGCCGGAATATCAACGAGACCTTCACCCGCCTCGTTTTCCCGCTGTTGCTCTTCCTTGCTTTTGCTCAACGCCAGCTGATAGGCCAAGCGGCGCCCGGCCACTTTGAGGTTGCGCACCATGGTTCCTTCCAGCAGTACCCACAAGACCAGAAGGTAGAGAGTGATGATGAAGCGCTCGGCCAGCATGATCGAGGTATAATGATAACCCCAGGCGGTCATGCCGGCCAGGATCCACGGCAGCATGGTCAGCAGCAGGATGGCTCCGAAGTAAAGGATCCGTGAGTGGTAAAGGGGAAAAGTGCACCACATCATGCGGCCCAGCACGGCTCCCAGCAGGATCATGCCGACCAGCATCAGCAGGCGGCCCAATACGTCATCGCCAAGCTGTTCAGGACTGGTGGAGTTGATGGCCACAATCAGCACCACCGCCAGCATGACCACGGCCAGCTTGCCGGTCAGGCGCTGGAGATGTTCCACCAGCTCGCCATCCCAGCGAAAATGCCTGACGGCAAGACCCTCGCGGGGCTCCAGAAAACGGTATAGCAGGTGCAGCACAAACCAAGCCAGCGCCAGTTGCAGCAGCCCATGGCCCAGGGCCGGCATGGCCAGAACCTGGCCGAAACTCAGGATCATCCCGGCAGCGGCCAGGACCAGCGGCACCGGGGTGACCAGCAGGGCCGTCAGCCCCATGGCCGTGGGAGTGTGGCGGACACTGTCGCGGGGAAACTGATCGATATCTTCATTGATGACCAGAAGCTGCCGGTGCAAAATCGGGCGCAAGCGGGCATAAAGACCGAGCAGCACCGCCAGTGATATCAACCAGGGCCATTTGGCCGGCAGAGAGGCGCCCAGGGTTTTAAACTGTTCCAGGGGCTGCATCCTTTGCCATTGCTTAGGCACTTGTTCCGGCATGGCCATCAGCCAGTCCCGGCTTAGCGGTCGGTTGCTGGCGACCCAGAACAACTGATCGTCAATGGTTTGCTGGAGTTCACGACTTAACTGTTGAAGCTTTTGTTGACCGAGCTGCAGGGTCACGGCCTGGGTGAGCAGTTTGTTGATATTGTTACTCAGTTTTTCAACCAGGTTGACGCGACTGGCGATCACCTGCTCCATCTCAGGACGCAGGCTCTCCTGCTGATAGGCGGGCAGATGGCCGAGCAGGTCTTCCAGGTAAGAGTCCGGCCTGGCCAGTTGATCACGCAGGGCATTGAGTTCGAACTGGCGCAGCCGTAAATCGGCGACCTTATCGGCCACGTTCTTGTCAATCCGCACCGCCGGCAGGGTCTTTTTTTGCTGATGGAGGATCCGGGATAAGAGCAAATTCCCTTCCAGCACACTGATTTGCTGTTCCAGGGCCTGGTCGATCTGGGTAAGGCTGTCAGTCTGCTGCTTGGTCTCGATGTTTCTGCGGGTCAGTTCGCCAACCAAGTGGGAGGTGCGCAGGAGTTCTTCGCTGAGATCCTGGTTCAGGCTTCCCTGTTCACGGAGTAATTGATGATTGCCGTTCAGCAGTATCTGGGCCCTGGCATCGCTGACGGCTTGCTCGGAAAGGCTGCGCCGCTTTTCGTTGATAACGACCTGCAAAACCCTGATTCCCGCATCAATCTCGGCGATCTGGGCGTTCAATAAATCCCGTTTTTGGGCCGCAAGCTCCTGTAAAGTGCTGTTGGCGGCCAGTTGCTGGCTCAGCAGATCATTATTTTTCTGCAGACTCTGCCGTTGGGCCCGGAGCATATCCTGCCGGGCCTCCCGCTCCCGACTCTCGGGTTGACGCAGCAAGACCCGGAGTTCTTCATCAATCTCCTGTTCACGCTCCCGGTTGGCCGACAACCTGGTCTGGGTCCGTTCAGGGCGGGTCTGGGCGGCAATGAGTTTACTGTTAACATCGGTGAGTTCATTCTGCCGATTGAACATGCGCTCCACCTTGACTCCCAATAATCCTTCCAGCTCATCCAGATCCTGCCGGTTGAAAATGTCGCGCAATTGGTCCGGGTCCGGTTCTCTGATCTGTTCCCGCTGGCGCTGAATCTCCTGAAGCTGCTGGGGAGCCTCCTCGACCTGTTGGCGCAAGTCCGCCTGCTCGGCCGTCAGTTTCCGACTCTGTCGAAGAAAGCTTAAAGTCTGCTCATAGATTTTCCGCAGTTCTCCTTTTTCACCCTCGGTCTGGCTTTCGTCACTGACCGCCTCAATGTTGGTCCTGACATATTCGATGGTCGATTCGATGCCTGCTTTCGCTCCGGCGGGAGCGGCTGACCCAAGCTGACCGACCAACATAACGCATAGCAAAAACAGGCATAAGCTGGGTTTAAACATAAGATATAATCCAATTGTCAGCTCTTTATGTTCAGTAACATCACAGAGCCGGAAGGAGACCTTTGGGAGTAACACGCGGAAGTGCGCATTGTAAGGCGGGATCAAACGATGCCGACCAGGATGAAAAAGGGCAATAAGTTTGGCCTCGTCCAAACCCTGCCCAAATCCCGCAAGAAGGCTGCCCTGGCCTTCCCCCGACAGTCGCGGACAACAAAACAGGCCTGAAATCCTGTCGGCGGTTATTGAGCAGGAAACATCGATACTTGTTAAGTAGACCAGACTCCCCTTTGAAGGTTCCCGATCAATCGATTTTTTATATTAATTATTCGACAAATTAACAGCCGCAGCTATCTGCTGATCGCCGATCTGTGTTAACCGCCACGATGCGGGAGAGCCGGCCGGGCCAATGGCTGACTACACCGGCAGGAGCACTTTGATGGTCGTTCCCCAGCCGGATTGGCTGTTCACTGAGATTTCACCTCCCAGGCCCTGGACAATACCGTAGGAAACCGCCAGGCCCAGCCCTGTGCCGCCTTTTTTGGTGGTATAGAAAGGATTAAAGATCTCTCCCCGGGCCGTCGTCTCTATCCCCGGCCCCGTATCCTTTACCAAAACTTCCAGCCAGTCGCCCCGGCTGCCATCGGCCTCAACCTCGTCTGCCATCAGCCGGGTGACCAGATGTAACCGGCCACGGCCTTCCATGGCCTGAATGGCATTGATCACCAGGTTGGTGAACAGCTGGCGAAGTTTTTCCTGATCGGCAAGCAGCGGCGGTAAATCACGGGCGAAACCACGCTTGACCTCCAAGCCAGAACAGTCCACCTGATGGGCGGCCTGGGCCAAAATCTCATCCAGCAATTCATTAACCCGCACCTCCTCGACCACTGCCGGCGAATGTTCGTGTTCCCGGGCAAAAAGCAACAGGCTGCGAGTAATCCGGGAGATGCGCTCGGTGTTTTTAAGAATCTCCTCCACTTCCTCCTCGCCCTTGCCGCCGGCCAGGCAGCGACGGATGATCTCCACGTTGCCGCGGATAATGGCCACCGGATTGTTGATCTCATGGGCCACCCCGGCGCCCAGCAGGCCGATGGCCGCCAGCTTTTCCTTGCGCACCAGCTCTTCCTGGGCCTGGACCAACTCCCGGTTCTTTTCTTCCAGGTCCCGGGTTCGAGCCGCCACCTTGGCCTCCAGGCTGCGATTAAGTTCATCCAGTTCAAAACAGGTGCGCTCCAGGGCCTCTGCGGATTGTTTACGTTCGGTGACATCCAGAAAGGTGACTACCGCTCCTTCGATGTCGCCCTGCTCGTTGTAAATGGGGTTGGCGGTGAATTCACCGGGGAAGTGGCTGCCGTCCAGGCGCTGAATATGATGATCGTCCTCATGCACACTCTGACCCCGGCTAAAAACCTGCTCCAGTACGGCGGAATAAGGGCCGCAGCCGTCCTGATCTTCCCGGCGGGCCACGATACGGTCAAAACAGCGACCGTTGATTTCCGCCGGCTTGCCTCCCAGCAAACGGGCCCCGGCTGGATTGACAAACGAGACCCGGCCGGTGTCGTCCAGCCCCATGATACCCTCGCCGGCGGACTGCAAGATCAACTCATTGTCCCGGCGCAACCGGGTCATGGTCCGCACCTGGTTGTTCACCCGCCGACCGATCAGCCAGCCCAGGCCAAGAAAACCGCACAACACCACGACGCTGAACAGCAGCAGGTTAAACATCACCCGAGCCAGCATGGCTTCCGCATGCTCGGTCATGGCGGCACTGCGCTCCCCGGCCAGATCAGCCAGCACCGGGTAAATTCGCTCGGCACGAGCAAACAGCTCCTGGGCCCTGGTTTGCAAAGTCTCCCGTTCCCGACGCAATTGCAGCACATCGCTGCTGAGCCGGAACAGCCCTCCCTCCCCGAGGCGGATGGTCTGGTATTCGGGGACTACCACATAATCCTGACCGAAAACCAACTCCCGCAGGCCGGCCACCCGTTCCCCTTCCAGTCCCGCTACCTGCCCGTTTTCCTCGGCCAGCCAGTACAGCTGGCGTTCCAAACGCTCGAGCACCTGTTTGAGCTGATTGTCCCGCAGGTCGGCCAAGTGGTCAAGCTGATCCTCGCCGGCCAGGGTCTCCACCAGGCGGGAGAGTTCGGCCAACTCGCTGCGGATTTCCTTGATCATCAAGGGGCTGCTCTGGGGGCCTCCACGGGCGTGCTGTTCGAGAAATTCCTGGGCCAGAGCCGGGGCCTGCTCCGCCCCGGCCTGTCGCCAGCGGCGCAAGTCAAGGGCCTCATCCAGACGCTGCCGGCCTTCCAGGATTTCCGCCGCCGCCCGCATTTCTTCCAGAACCACCCGCACCTGCCCCAGGGTCTTTTTCTCCCGCTGATCATTGGCCACCGGACGATAACGTCGCCGCCAATCCATCGCCTGACTTTGCAGCACCGTCAGTTCGGCGGCTGACGCCGACAGTTCGGCCAGGGCGGCAATGCCCTGGTAATCTCCCAGTTCACGCCGCAAATCGGCCGCCGCCGTGTTGAAGGAAGCCACCGAGGTCGCCGCACCGTCGGCTTCCAGGCCTTGCAGCAGCATAGCCAGTTCACTGCGAGCCTCCTGCCCCAAGCGTTGCAGACGGGAGGCCAACTGGCCAAGTTGCCGATCCTCTTCCAGCAGATGGACACGCTCCCGGTTGAGGTCCAGCAGGGTCCAAACCATCAGACCGTTGGTAAAAGCCCCGGCCAGCAGCCCGATGGTCACCAGGGTCCAGACCAGGGCGGTGATAGCGCGGCGATGCCGGTGATCGCTCATGATCCCTCCGGTACCAGTTCAACGATGTCGGCACAGTCGAATGGCTCCAACTCCCCGGCCCGCAGTACCGTGGGCCAGACCTGGTCACTGGCCTGGTGATGTTCCGGCCCCAGATGCAGGGTCCGCCCCAGCCCCAGATCAAATTCTCCCAAGGCTTCCAGGGCCTCCACCAGGCCCTCACGAGTGGGTTTACCATCCATACCGGCCAGGGCCCTGGCCAGTAGCCGGACAGCGATATAGCCTTCCAGGGCCACGAAACTGGGAACCATATCTTGCTTATAATTCTTGATATCCTGTCGGAACTCAGCCACCAGCGGCAACTCTTGCTGCCGGGGATGAGGCACCACTTGGGTAACCACCACTCCATCAATCTCCGGTCCCAGGGCCCGGGCCAGGAAATCGCCGCCAACAAAGGACACGTTGAGCATAAGACTATCCAGCCCGGCATGTCGGGCCAGACGGATAAATTTGGCACAGGGCGCGTAAGCACCCACCATAATGATGGCACGGGGGGTCTGTTCCGCCAGCAGAATATCGGCCAGGGCGTTTTCCACCGCCAAGGTGTTGCGGGGATAACGGACATGGAGAATATTACGTTCATCAACCAGGCCATAACGGCGCAGGGCCGCCACTCCCCCGGCAAAACCGGCGTCACCGTAGCCGTCGCGCTGGGTAAAAAAAGCGATCTCTTCCGGGGCCAAACCGGCGTTTTCCACCAGAGCCCGAACCATGGCGGCAATCTCCTCCCCATAGCTGGCCCGAAAATTAATGACGTAACGTTCCGGTGGCGTCTGCCGCAACAAACCTGCCCCGGTGAAAGGGGCAAAATACAGCACCCGATGCTCACGGATCAGCGGCAGGGAAGCAATGGCGGTGGGGGTGCCGACATTGCCGATGATCGCCAGCACTTTTTCTTCCTCGATCAGGCGCCGCATGTTGGGGGCGGTGCTGGCCGGCTCATAGCCGTCGTCCAGGACCACCAGGCGCAACCGCCGGCCGTTTATCCCCCCCTCCTGGTTAATCCGCTCCAGACCCAACTCAACCCCGTCACGCATGGCCTGCCCCAACTCGGAGGTGGGCCCGGAAAGAGCGGTGGACATCCCCAGCACAATCTCCTCGGCCCGGCCACTAAACGGCATCAGAATGAGCAACATGAACAGGAAAGAAGTTAATCTAGGCATAACTGTCCTTGTAAGTCCGCCAGAATGTCGGGACTTTTGGCCACGCTGGAAGTCCTTTATTCAGGATGGCGAGAGACCATAGTCGAGAATTTTTCGATCGAGGGTACGGCGTGTAATACCCAGCATACGGGCCGCCTGGCTTTTGTTCCAGCCCACCCGTTCCAGAATACTGGCCACCTGGCAGCGCTCGGCCTCGGCCAAGGTGACGGGAGCATGACCAGCCGCTCCCGCTTGCGGGCGCCGAAGATGCTCCGGCAGGTCGTCCGGTGTCAGGCTGCGGCTCCGAGCGATAATGGCGCCGCGCTCGATGACGTTGCGCAATTCCCGAACGTTGCCCGGCCAGGGATACCTGACCAGCATCTTCAAGGCCGGATCATCGATCTGCTTGACCTCCCTCCCCAGCCTGTCGGCAGCCCGCTCCAGAAAATGACGGGCCAGCAGGGTAACGTCCTCGGGACGCTCCCGAAGAGGGGGCAGCTGCAGAGAAAAGACATTGAGGCGGTAATAAAGATCCTCGCGAAACTCCCCTTTGGCCACCAATTCTTCAAGGTTTTTATTGGTGGCGGCGACAAATCGGACATCCACCCGCCGGGCCTTGGTTGAGCCCACCGGAATGAACTCACCGTCCTGGAGCACCCGCAACAGCTTGGCCTGCAGATGAGTGCTCAATTCCGCCACTTCATCCAGGAACAGGCTGCCGCCGTCGGCCTCCTCAAGCAGGCCCCGGCGGTTGCTGTCGGCCCCGGTAAAGGACCCTTTGAGGTGGCCGAAAAGTTGGCTTTCCAGCAGATTGTCGTTTAAGGTCGCGCAATTTAGTGCCAAAAAACAGCGCTGGGCGCGGGGGCCGGCCCGGTGGATCACTGCGGCGATCAATTCCTTGCCGGTGCCGCTCTCGCCCTGGAGCAGCACGTTGACATCGCCGGCGGCGGCCCGCTGAGCCAGGTCAAAGGTTTCGCGAAAACGGGGGCTGCAAAAAACGATTTCTTCACCCGAAGAAGAGTGGTCCACATCGGACCGCCCGCCACCTTCCGTCTGCAGTTTACGATTTTCCAGGCAGTGCTCGATTACCGCCGACAGCCGTTCTTCGGGAAATGGTTTGGTCAGATAATCAAAGGCGCCCAGCTTAATGGCCTCTACCGCCGAGTCGATGGTACCGTAACCGGTCATCATGATCACCCCCAGATCCGGGCGCAGCCCTTTAACCCGCCTCAACACCTCCAGGCCGTCCATCTCCGGCATGCGGATATCCAGCAACAGTACCCCGCCCCGCTCTTCACCTTCCTCCAGGTTTTGCAACAGCGACGGGGCCGAGGAGTGAGTCTTGACGGAGAAACCCCACGCGGTCAAGCTTTTACGCAGGTAGCGCAGCATCCCTTCTTCATCATCACAGATATAAACCGTGCCCTTCATCCACTTTTTCTCCAGCGCCGGTTGTTAATGCCCTTACCCCGCCCGACCGAAAAGCAAAACCGTTCACCAACCCCCCAAAGAACCGTATTTTCACGTGCCGACAAAATAACACCATCGGCCGTCGGGAACAAGTTGGTTGTAAAATCGCCACTGCGCCAAAAGTATACAACCAACGCCAAAAGTATACATAAAATTTACCTCCGGCTACCCCTTACAACCCGCCCCTCAAACCTTAACTTGTTGTTTATACAAGACATCTTTCGGGATCACAGTAACTGGTACATGGTTTGCAGTGGGCGGGCGGCAGGTGCAACCACTACTTAACGGCATCTGGTTTTGTATTCGCATCATCGCCATTAAAGCACAGTCAAGGAGGCCTGAATCGATGAAACTGTCTAGAAGAAACCTGCTCAAACTGGCGGGCGCCGGCGCCGGCGCGGTGACCGCCGGCGGGGTGAGCCTGGCCGGCACCAAGGCTTATGCTGCCACCGGCAAGTTGCGGATTGCCCAGGCCCGGGAATACCCTTCGGTCTGTTGCTTCTGCTCCGGCGGCTGCGGGGTGATCGCCCAGGTGGTGGACGGCAAGCTGGTCCACACCGAAGGGGATCCGGACAACCCCAGCAACCGGGGCTCCAACTGCTCCAAGGGGGCGGCGGTTCAACAGACCCATGACAACCCCGAACGGGTGACCAACGTCCTGCACCGCTCGCCGGGCTCCGACCGCTGGGAGATCCGCTCCTGGGACTGGGCCATCGACCGTATCGCCCGCTTGGTCAAAGATACCCGGGACCGTACCTTCCAGCGCACCGCCGACGGGGTGACGGTCAACCGCACCGAGGCCATCGGCAGCCTGGGCAGTTCCATCCTCAACAATGAAGACCTTTATCTGATCGCCAAGATGATGCGCGGCCTGGGGGCGACTTACATCGAACACCAGGCGCGAATCTGACACAGCTCCACGGTCGCCGGTCTGGCGGCCACCTTTGGCAGGGGCGCGATGACCAACCACTGGGTGGACTTCAAAAACACCGATGTGGCCCTGATCTGCGGCAGCAACGCCGCCGAGAACCACCCCGTTTCCTTCGCCTGGCTGCAGGAGGCCCGCGTCAAGCGCGGCGCCAAGATCATCAGCGTCGATCCCCGCTTCACCCGCACCTCGGCCCGGGCCGATCTCTACTGCCCCATTCGCAGCGGCACCAACCTGGCCTTCTACGGCGGGATGATCAACTACATTTTAGCAAACGACCGCTATCATAATGAGTACATCGCCCACTACTCCAACGCCGCCTCCATCATCAAGGAGGGTTTCAGCTTTGACCCGGAAACCGGGCTCTTCACCGGCTACGACGAGGGACGCCGGGCCTACACCGACCGTACCACCTGGGATTACGAACGGGATGCCGAAG
The DNA here is from genome assembly GCA_003557565.1 of Desulfobulbaceae bacterium. Taxonomy (GTDB): domain Bacteria; phylum Desulfobacterota; class Desulfobulbia; order Desulfobulbales; family Desulfurivibrionaceae; genus Desulfurivibrio. The sequence continues at coordinate 9,300 of PWOG01000206.1, read as the reverse complement.
GCAAGGTCAGAAAAGACCTGACCCTGCAACACCCCCGCTCGGTGTTCCAGCTGATGAAGCGCCACTACTCCCGCTACACCGTGGAAGCGGTGGCCCAGACCTGCGGCGCGCCGGTGGACAAGCTGCGCCAGGTGTACGAACTGTTCACCTCCACCGGCCAGGTGGGCAAGGCCGGCTCCATCATGTACGCCATGGGCCAGACCCAGTTCACCTCGGGCTCCCAGAACGTGCGCTGCATGGCCATTATCCAGACCCTGCTGGGCAACATGGGACTGCCCGGCGGCGGGGTCAACGCCCTGCGCGGCCATTCCAACGTCCAGGGTTCCACCGATATGGCCCTGCTCTTCCACCTGCTGCCCGGTTACATGCCCTGCCCCACCACCGGGATGCCAACCCTTGAGGCCTACAACGCCACCACCCCGCCGGCCCCGGCCTACTGGAGCAACCGGCCCAAGTGGATCGCCAGCCTGCTCAAGGCCTGGTATGGCGAGGCGGCCAACCCGGGCAACGATTTCGCCTACGACTTCCTGCCCAAGGCCCAGGCCGGCAAGAACTACTCCCACCTGGCCCTGTTTGAAAATCTTTATAACCACCAGGATCTGGAAGGGCTTTTTGTCTGGGGCCAGAACCCGGTGGTGTCCGGCCCCAACTCCAACATGGAATCAAAGGCGGTGGAAAACCTTAAGTGGCTGGTCTGCCTCGATCCCTTTGAAAACGAGACCAGCGCCTTCTGGAAGCGCCCCGGCGCCAACCCCGCTGAAATCGACACCGAGGTCTTCCTGCTGCCGGTGACCACCTTCCTGGAGAAGGAAGGTACCGTCACCCACAGCGGCCGGCTGATCCAGTACCGCTGGAAGGCGGTGGACGGCCCCGGCAACGTCCGCCAGGAATCCTTTATCCTCGACCGGCTGGTCAAGCGGCTCAAGGCTCTGTACGCCGGCAGCGACCAGCCCCAGGACGCGATGATCAAGCACCTGACCTGGAATTACCCCGACCCGCTGCGCAGCCAGACCGATTTCATCGACGCGGTGATGCGGGAGATCAACGGTCGCAACCTGAGCACCGGCAAGCTGGTGCCCGGTTTCGGCGCCCTGCAGGATGACGGTTCCACCGACTGCGGCAACTGGATCTATTCGGGCATGTACACCGAAGAGCTGGGCAATCGCACCCAGAGCCGGGTCCTCGCCGATCCCGGCGGTTGGGGGGCGCATCCGGGCTGGGGCTTTTCCTGGCCGGCCAACCGGCGCATCATCTACAACCGCTGCTCGGCGGACCCCGACGGCAAGCCCTGGTCGGAAGAGCGCAAGTACCTGTGGTGGGACGGCGCCAGGTGGACCGGCTACGATGTACCGGATTTTGCCCCCACCATGCCCCCAGACGCGCCGCTGGGCAAAAAGCCCTTTATCATGATGGCCGAGCGGGAGAGCCGGGTTTTCGCCATCGGCGCCTTGAACGACGGCCCGCTGCCGGAGCATTACGAGCCGGTGGAAAGCCCCACCCACAACGTCTTCAACCGTCGCCAGAACAACCCGGCCTATTTCACCGGCACCGACGGGGCCAAGTCGCTGGGTGATATCGAAAAATTTCCGCTGATCTGCTCCACCTGGCGGGTCTGCGAACACTGGCACACCGGGGCGCTGAGCCGCAACATGCCCTGGCTGGCCGAGTTGATGCCCGAGTCCTTTGTCGAAATCGGCGAAGACCTGGCCCGGGAACGCAATATCGGCAACGGCGAGATGGTGGAGTTGGTCTCCGCCCGGGGCAAGGCCCGGGCCATGGCCATGGTCACCCCTCGAGCCCACATGTTCGAGATCAACGGCCGCAATGTCCATCAGGTGGGCCTGACCTGGCACTTCGGCTTCCAGGGCCTGGTGACCGGTGATATTGCCAACAACCTCACCCCCCACGTGGGCGACGCCAACACCGCGATCCCGGAATTCAAGGCGTTTCTTGTTGACATCAGAAAGGTGACATCATGAGCAGAATGGCAAGACTGATCGATATAACCCGTTGTACCGCCTGCCGGGGCTGCCAGGTTTCCTGCAAGCGCTGGAACCAGCTGGCAGGCGAAATCGGCGCCTTCACCGGCAGCTACCAGTCCCACGACGACCTGTCGCCGGGCCGCTGGACAATGATCAAATTCTACGAGGAAAAAAAGCCCGGCGGCGAGATGGCCTGGCACTTCCGCAAGGCCACCTGCATGCACTGCGCTGACGCCGGCTGCCTCAAGGCCTGCCCCAACGAGGCCCTGGTGCGGGAGGAAAACGGCACCATCCGCCGAATCGAGGAAAACTGCATCGGCTGCGGCCACTGCGTGCAGTTTTGCCCCTTCGATATCCCCAAGGTGGATGAGGTGGCCCAGAAGATGAAAAAATGCACCTTCTGCTATGACCGCATCAGCAACGACCGGGAACCGGCCTGCGCCAAGACCTGCGTGCCCCGGGCCATCGTCTACGGCACCTGGGATGAAATGGCCGCCCTGGCCGACGAGCGCCTGGCCCAAGCCAAAAAACTCTACCCCGACTCCCGCATTTACGGCAAGGACGAGTTGGGGGGCCTGGGGGTGATCTACATCCTGCCGGATTCCCCGGCCAAGTACGGACTGCCCGAGGACCCCAGCCTGCCCTTCACCCTGGGGCTGTGGAAAGATGTGGTCCACCCCTTCGGCAAAGGCCTGATCGGCGCCAGCCTGGCCGCCACCGGCCTGGCCTTCATTATTTCCCGGCGCAATGCCATGAAGCTGAAGGAAAGCGCGAAACTGGAGGAAGGAGGCTACGACGATGAGCAGCAAAAGAATGGTTAAACGTTTCAGCGCCGCGGTACGGGTCAGCCACTGGCTGTACGCCGCCAGTTTCATCACCCTGGCGGTAACCGGCTACCTGCAGTTCGGCAGCGCCCTGGACTGGATGATTCCGCTGTTCGGCAGCCTGGAAGGGGCCATGGTGGTGCACCGGGTAGCGGCGGTCTTTTTGATCATCGCCGTGGTGCTGCCGCTGTTGATGCGGCCCCGGGAGGTCAGTGCCTGGCTGAGCGAGGTGTTCAATTTCAGCCGTGCCGATGCCGACTTTTTAAAGTCCTTCCCGGCCAAGTTTGTCGGCGTCAAGAAGGAAATCCCACCCCAGGGTTTTTATAACGGCGGCGAGAAGATCAACTCCCTCATCCAGATTATCTGCGGCGCGGGCCTGATCATCAGCGGTCTGTTTCTGTGGCTTAGCGCCGCCCCCCCCACCATCATGTACCCGCTGCATGCCCTGTTAATGGCCATCGGGGTGGCTTCGGCCATCGGTCATATCTACCTGGCCCTGCTCAACCCGGTCTCCAACGAGGCCATCGGCGGCATGATCAGCGGCGAGATTTCCGAGCAGTACATGAAGGAAAATCACGGCCGCTGGTACGAACAAACATATAAGAAACGTAAAGGTACCCCATGAACACAACTACCAACCAAATTCAGGACCAGCCGGTGGACATGCGGCGGCAGGATATGCCGGCCGCTCCAACGGAACTTATCGATTACTGTCGGCAACTGGATGAGTGGGTCAAGGCCCAAACCGGGGAGATGGCAACGCAGAGTGAACCACAGGCTCCAAAGATGGGCGAGACCATTCGTCATTTGGGTAAAACCGGATCCCTGGAGGAAATGGGCCTGGTTGAGTTTAACCTCCTGGCCCTGGCCACTAATCTGCGCCAGGTTTGCGACCTGTTTCGACAACATTTCCCAAACAACCCCCTTGCCCTGGAAATGGCCCCGGCACTGGCGGACCGGCCGGAAAACGACCCCATCCATGATTGGTTTACCATCGCTGCCCCGGGAAAGGGTAAGCCGGGAGAGACGCGAACCGTGGTGCAGGCCCTGACCGCCGCCATTCAGCAGTGGGCCTATGAACGGGAGACCGAGGAGCATACCCTGCTGGAGTTGCTGCACTGGGCCGCAGCGCCCTTCCGGCGCTGGACCGTGCATCGTTACCGGGAAGAACTTGCAAGCATGATCACCAATGAACGGGGCCACTGCCCAATCTGTAACCGTGAACCGGACCTGGCGGAGTTGAGCTCTTCCGAGCACGGCCGACGCTACCTGCACTGCCTGCCCTGTGACCTGCGCTGGCACTTCAAGCGGATTGGCTGCCCCCACTGCGGCAACATGAATTTTGATCGCCTGGGCTATCTGCTGGTCGGCAACGACCAGGCTTACAAGATCTATCACTGCGAAGAATGCAAGAGTTATCTTAAAACCATTGACCGGCGTGATGACAACGCCCCCCTGCACAGCCCCAGCCTGCTGTTGGAAAATGCGAAAACCTGTTTTCTCGATTTGCTGGCGGTGGAACATGGTTTCCAGCCCACACCGGATTAAACCGCCAGGATAGAATGAACCTTATAAAACCAAGCTGGTACGAGGTGCATCATGAAAAGCAATTGCTCAAAACGCTGCTCAGAGCGCAAGATAGCCGGCCTGCCCGAGGATGTACGGCGGCAAATTGAAGCCCGCCTGCGGCTGCAAAGCCACGACAACCGGGTTTCCTGCTCCGCCGCCCGCGGCATTGCCGCCGAGTTGGGGGTGGCGGCCCGGGAGGTGGGAAGTTTGGCCGATTTTCTGGATATTCGCATTAACCAGTGCCAACTTGGGTGCTTTTAAATGGAAGTACAATACCACCGCCGAAAGCAGCGATCGGCAAGGAATAGCCATCAATGTCATTGAAAGCCAGTTACCAGGCGCCGGTTATCAGGGTAACCGACGGGGTTGAGGAAGAAATACTTGATACCATTGCCACCGAAATCGCCTTTACCCTCAAGGTCAACGACCAGGTACTGGTTTCCCTGCTTTGCAGTCCGGCCGAGTTGGATGCCATGGCGGTGGGCTTTCTCCTTTCCGAAGGAATTATAATGAACCGGCAAGCCCTGGTTGGAATCCGGGTGGATGAACAACGCGCCGAGGTTCATGTTCAACTCGACAAAATGCCCGCCGACTGGGACGTTATGTTTAACAAAAAAACCATCACCTCGGGCTGTGGCCAGGGAGTCACCTACAGCAACACCGACACCCTGGCCACCCTGGCCCGCCGTAAACCATTCCGGATCAGCAGCGCCAAGATTTTTGAACTGTTAAAACAATTTGCCCGCAGTTCAGAGCTTTATCAGCAGACCGGCGGGGTGCACAGCGCCGCCCTGGCCGACGGCGAGGAAATTGTTCTTTTTGCCGAAGATATCGGCCGCCATAACGCAGTGGACAAACTCATCGGCAAGGCCTTTTTGCAGGGCATGGAGCTTGACGACAAGCTGCTGCTGTCAAGCGGCAGGATCTCGGGGGAGATCATGACCAAGGTGATCCGCAACCAAATTCCGGTACTGATTACCCGCACCGCCCCCACCTGCATGTCCATCGCCCACGCCGAAGAACACGGGGTGACCATGATCGGTTTCGCCCGGGGCCGCCGGCTCAACATATATACCCATCCCTTGGGCCTGATCCTTGATGATGTCCGGTAAACGTTTAGCGGCACCGCAGATTGCGGTGATCGGCTCGGCTTACGTACCTGGAGTACGCGGCGCCGATCAGCTTGCCGCAATCTGCGGTGCTGCTGACCGTTTACCCTCTATCTGTCACGAATACGAATATTCTGGTGCAACCATTGTTGTGGGGCTCTCATGAATAAATCCAGTCATTATGCAGTTCCTGCTCCGAATCTGGATATGCTGGGGCGCGGCGGTGCCGCGCCCCTGGATGAAGTGTTTGGGGTGTTGTCGCAGCTGCTGGCCGCCCATCCCGGACCGGCGGTGGAGGAGGTGGACGCCGGCGAAGCTTTGGGGCGGGTCAGTGCCGAAGCGCTGGGCGCTCCGGAGGAGTTGCCGGCCCATCCCCGGTCGGTGATGGACGGTTATGCCGTGCGGGCCGCCGATACCTTCGGGGCCTCGGCGAATCTGCCGGCCTATCTCACCATCAGCGGCGAGGTGAAGATGGGCGAGATGCCCACCGGCGGCCCGGCCCCCACCGAATGTTACCGCATTGCCACCGGCGGTCTGCTGCCGCCGGGCTGCGATGCGGTGGTGATGCTGGAACATACGGTGCCGGCGGGCGACAACCTGGTGGAGGTGGTCAAGCCGGTAGCCCCGGGGGGCAACATCATCGCCCAGGGCGACGATGTGCAGCGGGGCGAAACCCTGCTGCCCGCCGGGCACCGCTTGCGGCCTTGCGATCTGGGCCTGCTGGCCGGATTGGGACTGCGGCGGCTCAAGGTATTTACCCCTCCCCGGGTGGGAATCATCTCCACCGGCGACGAAATAATCCCCCCCGAAAAGACCCCGCCGCCGGGTAAAATCAGGGACATGAACATGGCCGGACTGCTGGCCATGGTGCAAAACCAGGGGGCCATCGCGGTCAACTACGGCATCGTGGGCGACCGGGAAGCGGACTTTGTAGATCAAATGCAACGGGCTTTGGCGGAATGCGACATGGTACTGTTTTCCGGCGGCACCTCGGTAGGCGTGGGCGACCTGGGTGAGCGAGTGCTGGGAAAATTGACCACACCCGGTATTTTAATCCACGGGGTGGCGGTTAAACCCGGCAAACCGGTAATCGTCGCCGCCCACGGCCACAGGCCGGTATTTGGTCTGCCGGGCCATCCGGTGTCGGCTGCGGCCTCCTTCGCCCTGCTGGTCCGACCTCTTCTGGCCAGCCTCGGCGGCCTGAAGCCACCGGTTACCGCCACGGCCGAGCAAGATTCTGCCACTTCCATCGGCCCGCCCAAGGCAGATCACGGTGATCAAGCGGTACCCCATGACCGATTACGCCTGCCCCGCCCGGTGGCCACCGCCATCTTGCAGCGCAACCTCAACTCCGCCGCCGGCCGCACCGATCTGGTGCCGGTAAAACTGCAATCAACCCCGGAAGGCATACTGGCCGCCATACCGGTGCTGGGCAAATCCAGCGCTCTTTCCACGCTGGTTCGAGCCCAGGGATGGATTATCATCGACGCCCACCTGCAAGGGCTGGACAGTGGCAGCCAGGTTGCAGTTTACAATTTTGACACCCCGGATCTTTTCTAACCAAAACATAACGGTACGCCACCACTTATAAAAGGTTTCCCATGCGACGAAATATTTATGTTGACAATCTCCCCCTGGAAGAAGCACAGCAGCGCTGGCAAAAAGCCCTGCAAGAACATGACTGCATCAGGCCCCGGGAAGAACTGATCCCGGTGGACCAGGCCCTGGGCCGGATCACCGCCCGGGCTATTTATGCCCCCAGTTCGGCTCCCTTTTACAATGCCGCCGCCATGGACGGCATTGCCGTCGATTTCCGGGATACCATCGGTGCCAGCGAAGCCCGTCCCCTGCGGCTGGAGGCCGGCCGGTTCACCCCGGTCAACACCGGCAACGCCCTGCCCGAGGGCTGTAACGCGGTAATCATGATCGAGGACGTACAGCCACTGGCCGACGGGGCAGTGGAGATCATCGCCCCGGCACCGCCCTGGCAGCACGTAAGGACCATCGGCGAGGATATCGTGATCAGTGAGCTGTTGCTGCCGGAAAACCACGTGGTGCGCCCCATCGACCTGGGTGCCCTGCTGGCCACAGGAGTGGCGGAAATTATGGTCAAAGTTGCCCCGGCGGTGGCGGTTATGCCCACCGGCAGTGAAATTGTCCAGCCCGGCGAGGACCTCAAGCCCGGCAACATAATTGAGTTCAACAGTCGCATCCTGGCCAGTTACTTGAGCCAATGGGGAGCGCAAGCCCATCGCCAGGAAATAGTCCGCGACGACCCCGAGCTGCTGCGCAGCAAGCTGGAAGCGGTCACCGCCAACCCCGCCTTTGATCTGGTGGTGATCAACGCCGGTGCCTCGGCGGGCAGCCGCGACTTCACCGCCCAGGTGCTGGAACAACTGGGTACGGTGGTGGTGCATGGAGTCAACATCAAGCCGGGCAAGCCGGTAATTCTGGCCATCGTCAACCACAAGCCGGTGATTGGTCTGCCGGGTTATCCGGTGTCGGCGGTACTGACTCTGCGCCTGTTCGGCAAGGCCCTGGTGGATCAGTGGCTGGGGCGAGACCAGGAAGAAAACCCGACGGTCCCGGCCCTGATGTCCCGGCCCCTGCCTTCCAAGCTGGGAACCATCGATTTTGTCCGGGCCAAACTGGGGCAGGTGGGCGACAAGCTGATCGCCACCCCCACCGGCCACGGGGCCGGGGCGGTGATGACCCTGGTCCAGGCCGACGGCATTCTCACCGTGCCAGCGGCCAGCGAAGGGATTGCCGCCGGAGCCGAAGTACAAATCGACCTGTTGCGTTCGCTCAAGGAAATCGCCAACACCCTGGTCTTCATCGGCAGCCACGACAATATCCTGGATGTCATCACCAACCTGCTGCACCGGCGTCGACCCCTGACCCGTCTCTCCTCCTCGCACGTGGGCAGCATGGGCGGCATCATGGCCATTAAGCGCGGCGAGGCACACCTGGCCGGCAGCCACCTGCTGGATGAAGCCAGCGGTGAATACAACGTAACCTATATCAAAAAAATCCTCGCCGATGTGCCGCTTAAGCTGATCAACCTGGCCTGGCGCCAGCAAGGCCTGCTGGTGCCCAAGGGCAACCCCAAGGGGGTCACCGGCTTTGCCGATCTCAAGCGGGATGACATCAACTTCATCAACCGCCAGCGGGGGGCCGGCACCCGTATTCTGACCGACCTGCATTTGAACAAACTGGGCATTGCCCCGGAAGAGGTAACCGGATACCATCGTGAGGAATATACCCACATTACCGTGGCCTCGGCGGTGGCCGGGGGAAACGCCGACACCGGCCTGGCAATAATGGCCGCCGCCCGGGCCCTGGATCTGGACTTCATCCCGGTGGCCAGGGAGCGCTACGACCTGATTATCCCCACCGCCCACGCCGACGATCCCAAAGTTGAAGCCGTGCTTGAACTGATCACCACCAACCGCGAGTTCCACACCACGGTAACCGGGTTGGGTGGCTATGACCTGAGCGACTGCGGAAAACTGATGTACGAACAGTAGCGGATGGAGTAACCGAAACCGACTGCCCCGCCTTTGGGATCGCCTCGCTCCGCAAGCCACCGGCATGATCGCCCAGTTTTGCCTGAAAACCTGGGCAGTTCCCAAACCCTTTTCGCGAAAGATCACCCCGCCAACCACTTTTGCCCGCCGGAGCATGACTTTACACCTGGCCGGGAATAATTACCGTTTGATAATACATAAACGTAAAATCAAAGAATTTAACCAAGACAACAAAATGGCTGCCACACTACGCTTTGACCCTTTCAACGACCGGCTGGCCCGGGACCTG
>PWOG01000100.1 GCA_003557565.1 Desulfobulbaceae bacterium | reverse complement strand
GGGCCGATTCGGCATCGGAGGTGGCGTCGGTCTCCTGAAGCTCCTGGTTCTCTTCCAGCACCGGATTGGATTCCAGCTCCTGCTGAACGGTCTCCGCCAGTTCCAGCCGGGAAAGCTGTAATAGCTTGATGGCCTGCTGCAGCTGGGGAGTCATCACCAGCTGCTGGCTTAATTTAAGGCTTTGTCGCAGCTCCAGGGCCATAGTTGTCTTGCTTAAAGGGTAAAGTGTTCGCCCAGATACATCTGGCGGGCTTCGGGGGAGTTGATAATATCGTCCGCCGTGCCCTGGGTCAATATTTGCCCGTGGTTGACGATATAGGCCCGGTCGCAGACGGCCAGGGTCTCGCGGACGTTGTGATCGGAGATCAGGATACCCAGCCCCCGGCGTTTCAGATCAATGATGATTTCCTGCAGATCGGCCACCGACAGGGGGTCGATACCGGCGAAGGGCTCGTCCAGCAAAATAAACCGGGGGCGCATGGCCAGGGCCCTCATGATCTCCACCCGCCGGCGCTCGCCGCCGGAGAGGGAATGGGCCGGGTTGTTGGTCAGGTACCCCAGTTTCAACTCTTCCAGCAGGTAGTCGATGCGCTGCTTGATCTCCTTTCTGCTCAGCCCCATGGGTTCCAGGATGATCCGGACATTTTCCTCCACCGTGAGCTTTTTGAAGACTGAAGACTCCTGGGGCAGATAGGCCAGCCCCTTGCGGGCCCGGCGATGGATAGCCAGGGCGGTGATATCTTCGTCGTCCAGCATTACCCGGCCGGCGTCGGGGCGGATAAAACCGGCGATACTGTAGAAAGTGGTGGTTTTGCCGGCGCCGTTGGGGCCCAGCAGCCCCACCACCGAGCCGGTTTCCACCGACAGGCTGATGCCGTCCACCACCCGTCGTTTATTGTATTGCTTGACGATATCCCTGGTGGCCAGCCGCATTTTCGGCGGTAAGCTCCCACCGGATCCCGTGTCTTGGGGCATCCCATGTTGGTTCGCCGCCGGGGATTCTCTGTGATTACTTGCCATTTCTGGGGCAAAAGGTGTGCTCATGGGGATGCTTCCGGTTGCTGAGGTGGTTGCTCGCCGGTTGAATCCCGGGAGGGGGTGGAGTCGGAACCTGGGTCGGACTCATCGTCGTCGGCGTAAAAAAAGGCCCGGACCCGTTCGTCGGGTCCTTCGCCGCGCTCCACAATGGTGCGCTCTTCGTCGAGATAAAGGGTGATGGTCTGGCCGGAGATCAGGTTGTTGTCCTGCCAGGCCCGGGCGTTGCCGGTGATGTACACTTTGCGCTCAAGCTCTGAATATTCCATGAAATCACCGCTGCCAATCCACCCTTCGGCCTCGATCCGGACCTCGCCCTCGGCATACAGTTTCTTGATCCGTCGCTGGTCGCCCTGGGGCAGTTCGGCCTGTTCTTCCTCGCTTAAGGGAAAGAGGGTCAAGGTGGCGGCGTTGATCACCAGCTCACCCCGGCTGGCCGTCACCCGGCCGCTGAAGACCACCGAGCCGGGCTCCTCGCCGCTTTCCATCCGGTCCGCTTCGATGCGCACCGGTGAGGCCTGGGCCGTCGCCGCCGAAAAATGACCGGGGCCGGCGGTTATCAGCGGTAGAAGCAACAATATCAGATAAAAAAAAGAAAATCGCATGGCATCATTTGCGGTTAAATATTTACCAGCGGGCAAAAAAGCGCCGGCTGCGGCAAGCTTTCCTCTTGCACCCTGGTCGTAAAACCAATTACTTTATTGTCCGCGGTCACTTGCACTTTATTACATTCGTCCCTGGTCGGAAAGATTTTTGATAAGCGATCACGGGGTACCGTATCTTGCGGCACCCCGTGGGTTCTTTGATCAGTTACGATTTTTATTCTCCAATTATTATTACTATAGCACAAATCGCTATAAATAACCGCTAATGCACGAGGGGTCATGAAAAACAGCAACAGCCTGGACAAAGCCAAAACCCTGATCGAGGCCCTGCCCTATCTCCGGCAATTCGCCGGCGCCACCGTGGTGATCAAATACGGCGGGCATGCCATGGTGGACGAAGAGCTGAAAAAAAACTTCGCCCTGGACATCATCCTGATGAAGTATGTGGGCATCAACCCGGTGGTGGTTCACGGCGGTGGGCCCCAGATCAACCTGTTTCTGGACAAGATGTGCATCACCCCCAGCTATGTCCAGGGGATGCGGGTGACCGACGGCGAAACCATGGATGTGGTGGAGATGGTCCTGGTGGGCAAGGTCAACAAGGAGATCGTGAGCTTGATCAATTACCACGGCGGACGGGCGGTGGGGCTTTCCGGCCGGGACGGCGACCTGATCCGGGCCGAGAAGATGCAGGTCATGAAGGAGCAGGTGGCGGATGCCCCGCCGGAACTCATCGATCTCGGCCGGGTGGGCCGGGTGGTGGGGGTGGATACCAAAGTTCTGGAAACCCTGGAGGCCCGCGGTTTCATCCCGGTGATCGCACCGGTGGGGGTCGGTGATGACGGCCGGGCCTACAATATCAACGCCGACCTGGTGGCCGGCGCGGTGGCGGCCCGGCTCAAGGCCGCCAAGTTGATTCTGCTCACCGACGTGGCCGGAGTGTTGGACAAAGAGGGCGGTTTGATCTCTTCCATCGCCTCCGCCGAGGTGGAAAAATGTATCGAAGATGGCGTGGTCGGCGGCGGCATGATCCCCAAGGTTCGCTGTTGCCGGGAAGCGGTGGCCGGCGGGGTGGGCAAGGCCCACATCATTGACGGCCGCAAGGAACACGCCATTCTGCTGGAGATGTTCACCCAGAGCGGGGTGGGAACGGAAATCACCTGAGCGACGGGGCGGGTAACCCCCGGCGGCATTGCAGCCGCTGGTAAGCAAGCGATCACAGGCCACCGCCGAAAGCGGTGAGCGGGCCGGCTCACATACTGAGGTACGCATCGCCGGCCCGATCGCCGCAACCTGCGGCACCCTGTGACCCCTACTGTTTTGCCTTCGTGATTACTTATGCTGGTTAAGCAGGATAACGATAATATATTTTAAGGAACACCATGACGAACAACAGTGAATGGAACCAGCGGGGGAACAGGGTTTTGATGAATACTTACGGAAGGCTGCCGGTGACCATGGTGCGGGGCTCGGGCTGTGTTCTGCACGATGCCGGGGGCCGGGAATACCTGGATTTTGTCGCCGGCATCGCGGTGTGCAACCTGGGCCACTGCCATCCGGCGGTATCCGCCGCCATCCAGGCCCAGGCGGAAAAACTGGTGCATGTTTCCAATCTCTATCATACCACCCCCCAGATCGAACTGGCGGAACAACTGTGCGCCAATTCCTTCGCCGACCGGGTATTTTTCTGCAACTCCGGGGCCGAGGCCAACGAGGCGGCCATCAAGCTGGCCCGCAAGGCCGGCGGTGAAGACAAATATGAAATAATCTCGCTGGCCGGCTCTTTCCACGGCCGGACTTTAGCCACCGTGGCCGCCACCGGCCAGAGTAAGTTTCATGAAGGGTTCGAGCCCATGCCCGCCGGTTTTGTCCACGCCCCGTTTGGCGACCTGGAAGGCCTGGAGCGGTTGGTGGGACCCCACACCTGCGCCGTACTCTGTGAACCTTTGCAGGGGGAAGGCGGGGTGCGCCCCCTGGCGCCGGAGTACCTGCGCGGCATCCGCGAGCTTTGCCACCGCCACGGCCTGCTGCTGATCTTCGACGAAGTCCAGGTGGGCATGGGCCGCACCGGCAGCTTGTTGGCCTATGAGCAGCTGGGGGTAACTCCGGACATCATTACCCTGGCCAAGGGCCTGGCCAACGGCCTGCCCATGGGAGCCATGCTGGCCGGGGAAGAGGTGGCGGCGGCCTTTACCCCCGGCAGCCACGCCTCCACCTTCGGCGGCAATCCGGTGGCGGCGGCCGCCGCCCTGGCGGTGCTGGACACCCTGCTGGCCCCGGATTTTCTGGCCGAGGTGCGGGACAAGGGTGCCTACCTGGTCGCCGGCCTGAACGAACTGGTTCAGCGCTACCCCGACCGTTTACAGGAAGTGCGCGGTATGGGGCTGATCCAGGGCCTGGTGCTGCGGGAAGAGTTTCGCGACCAGGGGCCGGCGGTGGTGCAGAATCTTTTTGAACGTGGCCTGCTGCTCAACTTCGCCGGCCATACCGCCCTGCGCTTTATTCCGCCGCTGGTGGTCAGCAAAACGGAGATCGACCGGGCCCTGGAGATGGTGGAGGAGGCCCTCCTCCGATAAAAAGCCCTTTACAAATGGTCTTGATATTTTGTAGTAATTGACGTTCGTCGCCCTTGGGCAAGGTTCTTTATTAGGGGCTACGGTTTTTATAAAACCGTGTAGCCCCCGTCACGGGGCCAAGGGGTAAGCGCTTACAGGGTGCCGCAAGAGGCGGTGCCATGTGATCGCTTACCAAGAACCATTTAACCTGGGAATAACCATGGCACAACATCTGCTGAGCCTGGCGGATTTCAGCGGCGCTGAACTGGCCGCCCTGATCGACCGGGCCCTGGTCCTGAAACGGGAGAGCCGGGACGGGGTCCGTCACCGGGATCTGGAAGGGCGCACCGTGGCCCTGATCTTCGAAAAACCCTCCACCCGCACCCGGGTGTCCTTCGAGGCCGCCATGTACGGTTTGGGTGGCCAGGTGATCTATCTTTCCTCCCGTGATACCCAGCTGGCCCGCAATGAACCCTTAAAGGACATGGCCCGGGTCATGGACCGTTACGTCGACGGCCTGGTGGTCCGCACCTTCGGCCAGGAGATCGTGGACGAACTGGCCCGTTATTCCGGGGTGCCGGTGATCAACGCCCTGACCGATCTGCATCATCCCTGTCAGGTGCTCAGCGACCTGATGACGGTGATCGAACACAAAGGGCCGCTGGATAAGCTGAAAGTTGCCTGGGTGGGTGATGGCAACAACATGGCCAACTCCTGGATCCAGGCCGCCGCCCGGCTGGGCTTTGCCCTGAACCTGGCCTGCCCCGAGGGTTATGAGCCCGTGCCCGGCATCCTGAGGGAAGCCCGGGCCCAGGCCGATCGCCCCATCAACCTGGTCCACGATCCTCTCGAGGCGGTGGCCGAGGCCGACGTGGTCAACACCGATGTCTGGGCCAGCATGGGCCAGGAAGACGAGCAGATTCACCGACTCCAGGTGTTTCGCCCTTACCAGATCAACGATCGCCTGCTGGCCGCCGCCGACCCCAACGCCGTGGTGCTCCATTGCCTGCCGGCCCACCGCGACGAGGAGATCAGCGAAAAGGTCCTGGAAGGCCCGCAGTCGGTGGTATGGGACCAGTCGGAAAACAAGATGCATATGCACAAGGCGGTGCTGGCGGCGTTTATCGGCCCCAAGGCCTAGCGGGCGGGGCAACCGGTTTGTTTACGGGGGCGGCCGGCGCCATTTGCTGGTTTTGGCCCGTCCCGCC
>PWOG01000171.1 GCA_003557565.1 Desulfobulbaceae bacterium | reverse complement strand
ATAACCAAGCTCCTGCAAACTTTTTTTCAGGCTGCGGAGAAAACGGTCGTTTTCCTCGGGCCTGCCGGGGGTGATCCGGATGTAATCGGGATAGCCGTATGCCTGCATGGGCCGAACGATCACCCCCTGGCGCAGCAGATGTTCATAGAGAGTGCGGCCATCGCCGCCGACATCGATGAGGAAAAAATTGGCCTGGCTGGCAAAGGGCCGGCAGCCCAGGTCCGCCACCGCCGTCATCAGCCGTTCCTTCTCCCGCCGGGTAAGCTCCATGGTCTGCCGGTAATGCTCCCGGTCCTCCAGGGCGGCCAGGGCCCCGACCTGGGCCGGGCTGTTGACGTTGAAGGGCTGCCGCACCCGGTGGAGATAATCCGCCATCTCCTCGTGCATCAGGCCGTAGCCCACCCGCAGGCCGGCCAGGCCATAGGCCTTGGAGAAGGTCCGCAGGGCCACCACCGGCACCTCGCCGTCCAGATCCCGGCGGGCATCGAGCCGCAGTTCGGGGTCAACGAAGTCGACATAGGCCTCATCGAGCACCACGATCACTTCCTTGGGCACCCGGGCCAGGAAGGCCTCGAACTCGGCGGCGGTAAACACCGTGCCGGTGGGGTTGTTGGGATTGTCCAGGAAGATCATTCGGGTACGCGGGTTGATCAGTTCGGCAATGGCCGGCAGGTCATGGCGCATGCCGGCAAGGGGCACCACCCGGTTGATCCCGCCATGGGCCTGGACCACGTTCTGGTAGACCAGAAAGGTGGGATGGGAGGTGATAACTTCCTCGCCGCCGCCGAGAAAGGCGGCGACCAGCAGGCCGATGATCTCGTTGGAACCGTTGCCGAACACCAGGCGCCGCTCCGACACATCCAGGCTCCGGGCCAGGGCCTGACCCAGATAATAACAGCTGCCGTCGGGATAGCGATGCAGGTTGCCCAGGGCCTCGGCTATGGCCGCCACCGCCCGGGGCGAGGGGCCCAGGGCGTTTTCATTGGAGGCCAGCTTGATGGAACCCTGGATCCCGTATTCCCGCTCCAGCTCCTCGATGGGCTTGCCCGGCGGATAGGGCACCAGTTCGGCGATATGGGAGGCCACCTTGAGGTTCATATTAGATATCCTTAGAGTTGCGGACGTTTCCCCGCCAGCGCCAACTGCTCTTCCGCGGCGGCGGCGGCCCGCAGCATCAGATCCTCGCGGCAATGGGCCGCCTGGAGCTGCAGGCCGACGGGCAGACCGGCGGCGCTGAAGCCACAGGGCAGCGACATTCCCGGCAACCCCGAAAGATTGGTGGGGATGGTCAGGATATCGGTGAGATACATGCTCAACGGGTCGCTTTTGGTGCCCAGGGGCCAGGCCGGGGTGGGGGTCACCGGAGAAATGATAACATCGCACTGCTCCAGGGCCCGGCGGTAATCGTCGATGATCAGGGCCCGCACCTGGGAGGCCTTGCGGTAGTAAGCGTCGTAATAACCTGAAGACAGGGCGTAGGTGCCGATGATGATCCGGCGTTTGACCTCGCGGCCAAACCCCTGGGAACGGCTGCGCTGGTACATCTCCAACAGCTCTCTGGCCTGCCGGTCGCGGTAACCGAAGCGGACGCCGTCGTATCGGGACAGGTTGGAGCTGGCTTCGGCGGGGGCGATCAGGTAATAAGCCGCCACCCCGTATTCGGTACGGGGCAGGCTGATCTCCCGGATATCCGCGCCGGCCTTCTCCAGACGGGTAATGGCGGCCATCACCGTGGTCTTGACATCCTCGTCCAGGCCGACCTCGAAGTACTCCCGGGGCAGCCCCAGGCGCAGGCCGGACAGGCCGCGGCCCAGCTCGGCGGTGAAGTCCGGCGCCGGTTCCCGCAGCGAGGTGGAATCCCGGGGGTCATGGCCGCACATGGCATTAAGCATCAGGGCCGCGTCCCGCACGTCTTTGGTCACGGGACCCACCTGGTCCAGGGAAGAGGCGAAAGCCAGCACCCCGTAGCGGGATACCCGCCCATAGGTCGGTTTTACCCCCACCACCCCGCAGTTGGAAGCGGGCTGCCGGATGGAGCCGCCGGTATCGGTGCCCAGGGCGGCCATGCACTGGTCGGCGGCCACCGCCGCCGCCGAGCCGCCGCTGGAGCCGCCGCAGGTATAATCCAGGTTCCAGGGATTGCGCGGCACCGCCAGGTGACAATGTTCGTTGGAGGAGCCCATGGCGAATTCGTCCATGGTGGTCTTGCCGATGATCACCGCCCCGGCTTGCCGCAGTTTCTCCACCACCGTGGCGCTGTAGGGCGGCACGAAATTCTCCAGGATCCGGGAGCCGCCGGTGGTCCGCAGCCCCCTGGTGCAAAGCAGATCCTTGACGGCAATGGGCACTCCGCAAAGTGGCGGAGCATCACCCGCCGCCAGCCGGCGGTCGGCCTCGTCGGCGGCGGCCAGGGCGCCTTCCCGGTCCAGGGTGATAAAGGCGTTGACCTGGCCGGTGGCTTCAATGCGGGCAAAAACCGCCTCGGTGGCCTGGCGGGAGGAAAGTCCGCCGGCGGCCAGATTCTCAGCCAGTTGAGCTATGGTCTGGTTATGGATATCCATCTTAAAACACCTTGGGAACGACAAAGGCCTCGTCATTGGCCTCCGGCGCGTTGGCCAGGGCCTCTTCCCGGGACAGTGAGGGCGCCACCTCGTCTTCCCGGAAGGCGTTAACCACCGACAGGGCATGACTAACCGGCTCCACCCCGGTGGTGTCCAGTTGCTGCAATTTGTCGACATATTCGAGGATGGAGTTCAACTCGCCGGTTAAGGCCTCGACTTCTTCGGGCTCCAGCTCGAGCCGGGCCAGCCGGGCCATTTCCACCACCTTTTCAGGACCGATCTGCATATTCATTCCTTTTTGTGTCATAATTCTTGCCGTCGCCGCCAAAAGCGGCGGGCCGTGATCGCTTACGCACCAACTAACCGCGGCCGTTTACGATCTCCGAAAAAACCTTGACCACCGTGGGGTCAAACTGACTGCCGGCACAACGGTTCAATTCTTCCACCGCCTGGGCGGGACCGAGGTTACCCCGGTAGCTGCGCCGGGAAGTCATGGCATCGTAGCTGTCGGCCACGGCGATAATTCTGGTCAGGAGATCGATTTCGTCGCCGCCGATCCCGTCGGGATAACCGGTACCGTCCAGGTGCTCATGGTGATGCCGGACAATGGTCAGCTCATGGTCCATGAAAGACAGAGGGCGCAGAATGTTTTCCCCGATCAGCGGATGCTTGCGCATCATCTCCCATTCTTCCGCAGTCAGAGGACCTGGTTTGCAGATATAGCTGACGTCGATGATCAGTTTGCCGATGTCATGGACCTGGCAGGCCCTCCGGAGCACTTCCCGCTCGGCGGGGTCGACCCCCATGGCCTCGGCGATGCTCATGGCGTAATGGGTGACCCGGACGGTATGGCCGGCGGTATAGACATCCTTTTCCTCCATGGCGGTCTGGAGGCTGAGCATGGTGTCCAGGGTGGCGACTTCCAGGTTTTTGCTGTAGTCCTCGAGCAGGCGGTTTTTCTCCTCCAGTTCGCTGGTCTTTTCCTTGACCTGACGCTCCAGATCTTCCTTGTAAGCTCGCTCCTGGAGGACATAACCACGCTTTTCCACGGCCCGTTCGATCTTGATCCGGAACAGCTCAAGATCATCGACGGGCTTGGTGATAAAGTCATAGGCACCCAGATTGATGGCCCGGACCGCATACTCCATGCTGCCGGCACCGGTGAGAAAGATCACCGGGATGCCGAAATCACGCTGGTTGATCTGACGCAGGGCCTCAAAGCCGTCCATCACCGGCATGTTGATATCCAGGATGATCACGTCAGGCTCGGCATCGAGCCCGGCCACCGCCTCTGCCCCGTCGGCCGCCGCCGTTACCTCATAGCCGAAAAACGTCAGGATTTTGGCAACGGCCTCCCGAACATCGGCATCATCATCGGCGATGAGTATTTTGGTGACCCTCCTCTCCTGCATGATCGCCATCAAAAAAGCCAGATCAACCCGGAATTGTCCAGTATTTTTTTGCCGTTTCCCGGGCATGCTCCAAAGCGCGGAGCGGCGGCGCGGCCTGCCCAAGTCGGGACCGGGTGTCCTCCGGCAGGCAACGGTCACCGGCCAGTTCCCCCAGGCAGGCCATAACCCCGCGTTCCATGATGCCCAGATCATAACCGCCCTCCAGCACCATAACCAGGCGGCCGCCGCACAGTTCGGCGGCCATTTCCACCAGCACCCCGGTCATGTAGGCATAACCCTCCTCACTGACCATCATGGTGCCCAAGGGGTCGCCACTGTAGGTATCGAACCCGGCGGATACCAGAATCAAGTCGGGCCGGTACTGCCGGGCCACGGGCACCAGCAGCTCATTGAAGATCCGGGCAAAAGCCGCGTCATCCTGGCCGCCGGACAGGGGCACGTTAATAGTGCAGCCCTCCCCCGGGCTGCGGCCGGTTTCGGCCAAAGCCCCACTGCCCGGGAAGTAAGGATACTGATGGGTGGAGAAAAAAAGCACCTGGTCGGTATCGTAAAAGGAGTGCTGGGTGCCGTTGCCGTGGTGAAGATCCCAGTCGACGATGAGGACCCTTTGTAAACCGCGATTCTTAAGGGCGTGCCGGGCGGCCACGGCGATATTGTTGAACAGGCAGAATCCCCGGGCTTCACTGTATTCGGCATGGTGACCGGGGGGCCGGACCAGGGCAAAAGCGTTGTCGGCGCCGCCGTCGATCACCAGGTCCACGGCCCCCACCGCCGCCCCGGCGGCCAGACAGGCCGCCTCGTAGGAGCGGGCCGAAGTGTAGGTATCGGGGTCCAGGGCTTCAAAGGGTTTGCCGGCGGTGGACGCCACCCGGGCGATATACTTTCGATCATGATTCAGGGCCAGGGTGTCTTCGTCGGCCGGTGAAAAATCGGGAAAGAGGAAGCGGCGTCGGTGTTCGTCCCGGGCCAGTTCCCGGTACAGTCCTTCCAGGCGCCGGGGGGTTTCCACATGGCCGGGCCCGGGGTCGTGGGCCAGAAAAACCTCGCTGTGCATCACCGCCGTTTTACGCTTCATCCATCACCCTTACAGTTAATTTTTTCATATTCCGTGTCCGCCGGCAGATCGGGACGGCGGGCCGCAGCCACCGCCAGCTGGTCGCAACGTTCATTGAGCGGGTTGCCGGCATGACCCCGGACCCAATTAAAATCCACCGTTAGATCAGCCACCAGATCCAGCAGCCGCTCCCAGAGATCGGGGTTGAGCGCCGGCCGGCGATCGGCCTTGAGCCAGCCCCGGCGACGCCAACCCCGGGCCCAGCCCTTGGTGATGCCGTTGACCACGTAGCTGGAGTCGGAATAAAGCCGAATGGGCCAATCCCGCTGCTCCAAATCACTCAAGGCCACAATGCAGGCCATCAGCTCCATGCGATTATTGGT
>PWOG01000005.1 GCA_003557565.1 Desulfobulbaceae bacterium | reverse complement strand
CCCGCCAGGTCCACGGCGCCGGGGTGGCGGTAGTAGCCACTGCCCCGGACGCCGATCTCGAGCTGGCCGATTGTGATGCCCTGGTCAGCGCCTGTCCCGGCGTGGGGTTGCTGATCTGCCAGGCCGACTGCCAGGCGGTGATGCTCTATGATCCGGTCCGCAGGGTGGCCGCCAATGTTCATGCCGGTTGGCGGGGCAGTGCCCTCAACATCATCGCCGCCACCATAGCTACTATGAGGCGGGATTTTGGCTGCCGTCCCGAAGATCTGCGCGCCGTCATCAGCCCCTCCCTTGGCCCCTGTTGCGCCGAGTTCATTAACCATCACCGCGAGTTGCCGCCCGAGTTCGCAGCCTACCAGGTCCGGGAAAACCACTTTGATTTTTGGGCCATCAGCCGTGATCAACTGCTTGTCTCCGGCCTTTTGCCCGATAACATCGAGCTGGCCCGTATCTGCACCCGTTGCGATACCGACTTCTTTTCCTACCGCCGCGATCGCGCCAGCGGCCGCAACGGCTCGGTTATTGCTGTTCCGGCATGATGAGCAACCCCAGAGGTAAGCGATCACGGGGCACCGCCGAAGCCGATTATTGGGCCGGCTCATATATTTTCTGCGCATTGCTGCCCTTTTGAAGCAAACCCGTGTTGCCCCGTGACCACCCACTTACGGGACAAATCCAGTTATTGGTTAAATTAAGATGGTAAAACGTAAACCAGCGGCGGCTGTCCCCCCCCCCGCGGCTGTCACTCCCCGCCGTGCAGCCCTGGATCTGCTGGTGCTTCAGGAGCAGAAAGCCTGTCCCCTGGACCAGGTGCTGGCTCAATGTACCTCATCCAACTGGCCTGCTGACCGGCGCGACCGGCAACTGGTGCGCGCCCTGGTGTATGAGGTCTTGCGCCGGCGGGGATTTCTCGATCATGTGCTGGCCCGCTATTCCCGCCATCCCTTGGCCAAGATGAAACCGTTGACCCTGGCGGCCCTGCGGCTGGGACTGGTGCAGCTGCTCTTTTTTGACCGCCTGCCGCCCTCCGCCGCCATTGACGAGACCATCCGGGCCTTGAAGGCGGCCCGCCAGCCGCGCTGGCTTACCGGTTTTGTTAACGGCCTGCTGCGCAATGCCGCCCGCGACCGCGATAATTTGCGGCGCGAGGCGGCAAGCCAGGCCGATCTGCTCAGCATCCCTCCCTGGCTGCTCCAGCGCCGGCAACACCGTCTGGACCAGGATACCCTGCGGCGCCGCTGTCGGGGCGACAACCTGCCGCCACCCCTGGTGCTGCGGGTCAACCGGCGGCGCACCAGCAAGGCGGAGTTGCTGGAGCGTCTGCGCGGGGCCGGCGTACACGCCGAAGAGGGACGCCTGGCGCCGGCGGCCCTGGTGCTGCCGGACTACCATGGGCGGGTGGAAGAATTACCCGGTTATGAGCAGGGATTATTCGCCGTTCAAGATGAAGCGGCGCAACTGGTGACCATGCTCATGGTCGACCAGCCTGCCGGGGCAACGGAGGCCCCCCTGTATCTAGACGCCTGTGCCGGTTTGGGTGGCAAGACCGCGCACCTGGCCGAACTGCTGCCCCCCCGTGCCCGTCTGCTGGCCCTTGAGCCTCATCCGGGCCGCTTTGAGCTGCTGAAGACCAATCTTTCCCGGCTGGGTATTGATTCAAGCCCTGGCATTCTTCCAGCTTCCGGTGCCCCGGCGGCGGGCGACTCTGCTAAAAGTACCGGCAGGCACCAAAAAACCGGTGCGGTCGAGATTTTTCCCCATACCCTGGAGGATTTTTACCGACGGTTTGATTGGGCTTCCGGCAGCGCCCCGTTTCAGGGTATATTACTGGATGCCCCCTGTTCCGGCCTGGGAGTTATCCGGCGGCATCCCGATATTCGCTGGAATCGGCGGGCCGATGAGCTGCCGCGTTATCAGCGTCGGCAGCTTGAGTTGCTGCACCAGGCCGCCGGGCTGCTGGCCCCCGGCGGGATTCTGGTCTACGTAGTCTGTAGCAACGAGCCCGAGGAAAACGAGGAGGTCATGGCCGAGTTGCTGCGCTCTAACCCGAGCCTGCAAGTCGATGATCCACGACCCTGGCTGCCTCCCGCCGCCGCGGACCTGGTGGACGCCGACGATTTTTTTCGCTCCGGGCCCGAAATGGGCCTGGACGGCTTTTTCGCCGCCCGTCTTGTTGCATTAAACCCCTGAATCGTAATCGTTCAGCAGCACCGCATCTTCGGGCGATCAGCCAAGCTTACGTACAGGGGGTACGCTGCGCTTGGCTGCTTGCCCGAACCTGCGGCACTGCTGAACGATTACGGCCAGTTAGGCTGGTATGTCGGTACCCCCTGGTGAACGCTTACCTTGAATCAGCTACCCGGGCCCAGAGTGCCCACCGGTGAATAACTTTATGGAACCGCAATATCTTCGCATCCAGGGTGCCCGGATGCATAATCTGCAAAATATCGACGTGGAACTGCCCCGCAACCGCCTGGTGGTTTTTACCGGGCTGTCGGGCTCCGGCAAGTCATCGCTGGCCTTTGACACCCTCTACGCCGAAGGCCAGCGCCGCTATGTGGAATCTTTGTCCACCTACGCCCGCCAGTTTCTTGGTCAGATGGACAAGCCCGATGTGGATCTGCTGGAGGGGCTGTCGCCGGCGGTTTCCATCGAACAGCGGACCACCAGCCGCAACCCCCGCTCCACCGTGGGCACCATCACCGAGGTTTACGATCACCTGCGGCTGCTGTACGCCCGGGCGGGCCAGGCCCATTGCCCCCATTGTGGCGAGTCCATCCAGCCCCAATCGCTGCAGGACATGGTCAAGGCCCTAATGGGCTACCCCGAGGGCACTAAGTTGATTCTCCTGGCCCCCTTGATCGACGACAAAAAGGGCGAGCACCAGGCGGTGCTGCAGCGTCTCCGCCGGGACGGCTTCGTCCGGGCCCGGATCGACGGCGAAATCGTCGGCCTGGACCAGGAGATCAGCCTGGCCAAGACCAAAAAACACACCATAGAAGCGGTGGTGGACCGAGTGGTGATCAAGGAGGGGGCGGCCAGGCGGCTGGCCGACTCGGTGGGTACCGCCCTGGGTCTGGCCCAGGGCAGGTTGCTGGTACATTTTCCCGACCTGGCCGGCAATGATCGGGAGCGCCTGTTCAGCGAGCTGGCCGCCTGCATCAGCTGCGGTCGCAGCCTGCCGGAACTGACCCCCCAGCTTTTTTCCTTCAACAACCCCAAGGGGGCCTGTGCCCAGTGCGGCGGCCTGGGGATCAAGCAGGTCTTCGATCCGCAGCGGGTGGTGGCCGATCCCCAGCTCAGCCTCCACCAGGGGGCCCTGGCGCCCTGGAGCGGGCGCAGTTCCGGTTCCTATGTGCGGGCCCTGGTAGACGCCCTGGCCGAACAATACGGCTTTGATCCCCATCAGCCCTTCGAGCGCCTGCCCCAGACCGCAAAAGACGTTATCTTTCACGGCAGCGGCGGCCGGTCCATTACCTTCAGCTACAGCCGTTTCCGCCGCCGGCGCACCCACGGCAAACCCTTTGAGGGGCTGCTGGCGCAGTTGAACCGGCGTTATCTGGAAACCGATTCCGCCGCAGTGCGCGAAGAGCTGGAGCAGTACATGAACGAACGGCTCTGCCCAGCCTGCGGCGGCAGCCGCCTGCGGCCCGAGGCCCTGGCGGTGCGGATCTGCGGATTTTCCATCGCCGAACTCTGTGCTCTGAGTATCGAAGACCTGCTGGCGCGGCTGCCGGCCCTGGAGTTTTCTCCGGCTCGGGCGCCGGTGGCCGCCCGGATCATCAAGGAGGTCCAAGACCGGCTTACCTTCCTCTACGATGTCGGCCTGGGTTATATCAGCCTCCAGCGGCGGGCCTCAACCCTCTCGGGGGGCGAGGCTCAGCGGATCCGGCTGGCTTCCCAGATCGGGGCGCGGTTGGCCGGGGTGCTCTATATCCTCGATGAACCCAGCATCGGCTTGCATCAGCGCGACAACCGGCGCTTGATCAACACCCTGCTCAGGCTCCGGGATCTGGGCAATACGGTGATCGTGGTGGAGCACGACGAGGAGACCATCAGGGCCGCCGATCATGTGCTGGATATGGGCCCCGGGGCCGGGGTCCACGGCGGCCGGGTGGTGTACAATGGCGACGTGGCCGGCCTGCTGGCCGCAGAAAACTCCCTTACCGGCGGTTATCTGTCGGGCCGTCTGGCCATCGCCGTCCCGGCCCGGCGCCGCCGGCCCGCCCAAAAAAAGGGGTGGCTGCGGATCAAGGGGGCCCGGGGCAACAACCTGCAAAATCTGGACCTGGCCCTGCCCCTGGGCCTGTTCACCGCCGTCACCGGGGTCTCAGGTTCGGGCAAGTCGACGCTGGTCATCGAAACCCTGTTCAAGGGAGCGGCCCGCCATCTCTACGGAGCCCGGGAGACCCCCGCCGAGCACAAGAAATTTACCGGCCTGGAGCACATCGACAAGGTGATCGATATCGATCAAAGCCCCATCGGCCGGACCCCCCGGTCCAATCCCGCCACCTACACCGGGGTGCTGACCCCGGTGCGGGAGCTGTTTGCCCGCCTGCCCGAGGCCCGAACCCGCGGCTATAAGCCGGGGCGCTTTAGCTTCAACCTCAAAGGGGGGCGCTGCGAGGCCTGCGAGGGCGACGGGGTGATCAAGATCGCCATGCACTTTCTTCCCGACCTCTACGTAACCTGTGAGACCTGCGAGGGCAGGCGCTACAACGAAGAAACCCTGGATATCCGCTACCGGGATAAAAATATCGCCGAGGTGCTGGAGATGACGGTGGAGGAGGGCCGCGAGTTTTTCAGCGCGGTGCCGGCCATCCGCAACAAGCTTGATACCCTGTTCGAGGTGGGCCTGGGCTATCTGCCCCTGGGCCAGTCCTCGGTGACCCTGTCCGGGGGCGAGGCGCAGCGGATTAAGCTTTCCCGGGAACTGAGCAAGCGCCAGACCGGCCGCACCCTCTACATCCTCGATGAGCCCACCACCGGCCTGCACCCCGCCGATATCGAGCATCTGCTCCATGTCCTGGGCCGGCTGGTGGAAGGCGGCAATACGGTGGTGGTCATCGAGCACAACCTGGATGTGATCAAGACCGCCGATTACGTCATCGACCTGGGGCCGGAAGGGGGCGATGCCGGCGGCCGGGTGGTGGCCGCGGGAACCCCGGAGGAAGTAGCCGCCTGCGCCGAATCCCACACCGGTCGCTATCTCAAGCCCTTGCTGCGGCACTGCTGAACGTTTACCTGTTTCTTTGCTCTTCTTTTTGGTTTGATTGGGTTAAGGTGGAGCCCGCCTTTGGGGCATCATTCTCTTGCGGTGATTGAGCCGGCTCACGTACTGATTGATGTACGCATCGCCGTCCCGATCACCGCAACCTGCGGCACCCTGTGATCGCTTACCCTTTGGCCCCCGTG
>PWOG01000240.1 GCA_003557565.1 Desulfobulbaceae bacterium | reverse complement strand
GCATCTCCGGCTGCAAGTTCTGCGCCTTTTTCAAGGCCCCGGGGGATCCCGAGGGCGAATTGCTGAGCCATGCCGAACTGGGGCGCAAGATCGAAGAAACCAGGGAGTTGGGCGGCAACCAGATCCTGCTCCAGGGAGGGCTGCACCCGGACCGGCCCCTGGAGTTCTACGAGGATATGCTGCGCTTCATGAAGGGCTACGGGATCCATGTCCATGGGTTTTCGCCTCCGGAGATCCATCATTTCGCGGGTCTTGCCGGTATCTCCACCCGGGAGGTCCTGGTCCGCCTGCAGGCCGCAGGCCTGGATTCCATGCCCGGCGGTGGGGCCGAAATCCTCTCCAACCGGGTCCGCAGCGAGATCGCCCCGCGCAAGTGTAACGCCGATGAGTGGATCAATATTATGGGCCAGGCCCATGAGCTGGGAATGCGGACCACCGCCACCATGATGTTCGGCCATATCGAAACCATGGCCGAGCGGATGGAGCACTTGCAGCGGGTCCGCGATCTTCAGGATCGCACCGGCGGTTTCACCGCCTTCATTCCCTGGCCTTTCCAGCCGGATCACACCGCCCTGGCCGGGGTCGGCAAGGCCACGGCCTTTGAGTATCTCAAGATGCTGGCGGTCAGCCGGATTTTTCTGGATAATGTCGCCAACATCCAGGCCTCCTGGGTTACCCAGGGGCCCAAGATTGCGCAGTTGTCGTTGTTTTTTGGGGCCAACGATTTCGGCAGCACCATGATCGAGGAAAACGTGGTGGCCGCCGCCGGGGTGAGCTTCAGGCTTTCCGAGGCGGAAATCCGCCGCCTGGTGGAAGGGGCCGGTTTTGCCGCCCGCCGCCGGCGGATGGATTATACCCTTTACGAATAGTCGCCGGTCGGTGCCGCGCCCCTCGTGGTGCCGACCTGGTCAGTGAGGTGACCATGGCCGAGAGCATACGTTTGTACCGGGCGCCGTTGGTTTTACCCGTGGCCTCGCCGCCTTTGGAGGATGGTGCGGTCCTGACCGCAAACGGCCGGGTCCGGGCGGTGGGGCCCTATGCCGAGGTGAGCCGGCAGGCGGCGGATCTGCCCCTGGTCGTCGAGACCGACTATGACGGCCATGTCCTGATCCCCGCTCTGGTCAATGCCCATTGTCATCTGGAGCTGGCGCACCTGGCCTTTTTGAGCCGGGAGTGGCAGCCCGAGGCAGGGGATATCACCGGCTGGATCCGGCGCCTGCTGGAGGCCAGACAGGAATGCCCCGCCGATCCCCAGGCCGCCCTGATGGCCCTGGCCCGTCTTTTTGCCGGCGGCTGCCGGACGGTGCTCGATATTGGCAACGATCCCGCCAGCCGCGAGGTGGGGGAGCAGTTCAAGGCCGAGGTCTTTTTCTTCCTGGAGATGCTGGGGCTCACCGGTCAGGCCCAGGAGTCGGCCCTGGCCCGGCTGGCACAGCAGCCCGGGGATCTCTGTTGCACCGGGCATGCCCCGTATTCCTCCGGGCCGGAGCTTTTAATGGCTTTGAAAACTCGCGCCACCGACGGAGACTGCCTGTTTCCCGTGCATCTGGCCGAATCCGCCGCCGAGGAGGAGTTTCTGGCCGCCGGCACCGGGCCTTTCCGGGATTTCCTGGTGGAGCGGGGGCTTGACCTGACCGGCTTTCAGCCGCCGGGGTGCGGTGCCGTTACCTGGATGGACACCCTGGGTCTGCTTGATCATCAGACCATCTGTGTCCATGGAGTCCGGGTCAGCCGGGAGGATATCGCCCTGCTGGCGGCTCGCGGGGTCGGGGTTTGTCTGTGTCCCGGGTCCAACCGTTTCCTGGGAGTGGGCAGGGCGCCGCTGCCGGATTACCTGGAGGCGGGGATCGTTCCCGCCCTGGGTACCGACAGCCCGGCCAGTAATCTCGGCTTTTCCCTGTGGCATGAGATGCGGGTGCTGCGCCAGGATCATCCCGGGGTGGAACCGGCCACGGTGCTGGCCATGGCAACCCGGGCCGGCGCCCGCCTGCTGGGTCGGGAAGGGGAGACCGGGGTCATTGCCCCGGGGGTGAATGCGGCCCTGCCGGCGGTGGTTTGCCCTGATATAAAGGGCGGCGTTGATGCGGTGCTGGAATATCTGACCACCACGGGGGAGGATATCCGTCTGGAATGGATCGAGTAGAGCTCATGGGTGATCCGGCGACAGCAGCGGCGGCTCGGGTGGGCATGGTGAGCTTTCTCAATACCGCGCCCACCTATGAAACCTGGCAGCGGACGGTCAGACAGCCGGCCTGGCGGTTGCGGGAAGCTCCGCCCACGGTTCTTAACCACCTGTTGTATCAGGGTGAGCTGGACCTGGCCATGGTGTCTTCCCAGGAGTACGCCCTGCATCCCGAAAATTACCGTATTCTCGCCGATCTGTCCATTGCCGCCACGGGCTCGGTGGGCAGCGTTTTTCTCTTTTCCCGCCGACCCATCGGCGAGCTGGATAACGCTTTGGTGTTGCTCAGCTCCCGTTCCCAGACCTCGGTGAGCCTGATCAGGATTATCCTGGAGGATTTTTACCGGCTCAGGCCCCGCTATGAGGTGGCGGATGTGGTGGGCGAAGAGGAGGGGGAAGGAGAGGCGGTGCTCTCCATCGGTGATGAAGCCCTGTACCTGGCCGCCACCGCCGATTATCCCTATCGTTATGATCTGGCCCGGATCTGGCACGAACATACCGGGCTGCCCTTTGTCTTTTCGATCTGGGCGGTGCGGGAGGATTTTTACCGGGTGCAGCCGGAAACGGTGGGGGCCATTCACCGCGAACTTAAGCGCTGCCTGCGGGAGGGGCTGGCCGATCTGGAGGCGATCTGCCGGGTGGCCGCCCCGCGGATACCCATGTCGCAAGAGGAGTGCCGGCGCTACCTGACCGGTATGCAGTATGACTTCAGTCCGGCCCAGCAGGCCGGCCTGGTCCGTTTCTTTCAACTGCTCATCGAGCGGGGTGAGGTGCCGGCGGCGGCCCTGCCTTTGAAAATCATTTATGAACCGTAACCGGCATGGGCTTGATAGTCTCTTATGAATAACGATAACCCCGAAGACAAAAAGAAATTCGTCAGGAGCAAGTTTGCCGCCATCAGCCGGCGTTACGACTTGCTCAACTCGGTGCTCAGTTTCCAGGTGGACCGCTACTGGCGCTGGGTGGTATCCCGGGAGTTGCGTGATTTTCCCTCGGGTTCGGTGCTGGACCTGTGTGCCGGCACCCTGCCTCTGGCCCTGGAACTGGCCCGGCAGGCCCCGGAGCGCACGGTCATGGCGGTGGATTTTTGCGAGGAAATGCTGAAGGTGGGGCTGGGCGACTGGCGAGATGACCGGCGGCGGCCCCGGATCATGCCGGTCTGCGGCGACGGCGAGCAGATCCCCCTCCAGGATGCCAGCGTCTGGGGGGTCACCGTGGCCTTCGGCGTACGCAACCTGGCCCGCACCGAGCAGGGCTTGCGGGAAATGCAACGGGTGCTTAAACCCGGGGGCAAGCTCCTGATCCTTGAATTTTCCCGACCCCGCAACCGGTTGATCAAGCCCTTCTACAATTTCTATCTCAACCGGATCCTGCCCCGTATCGCCGGGGCGGTTTCCGGCGATCAGGACGCTTACCAGTACCTGGCCTCCTCCATCGCCGCTTTCTATGAGCCCGATGAGCTGGCCGGCATGATGCGGGCGGCGGGTTTTGACACCGTCACTTATCGACCCTTGACCTTTGGTATCGTCACCGTCTATATCGGGGTTAAGTGATGGGCGTGCAACCGTTCACCAGGGTCGGCAAGGTGTTGATCTAATGGGACGTAACCCTAGCAGCCTTGCCGCAGATGAGGTCTTGCAGCCAAGCGTCGCGTAAACAGGGTACTAAATGGTGGACTGATCGCCCGAAGGTGCGTGATGCTGAATGGTTATATGGGCATGGTGGCATTCCCTGACCGCTTACGGGACAAACTCTGTGATTGATTACGGACAGACATCCAATGAAAAAGATTATAATGGCGATTACCGGGGCCAGCGGTTCCCTGTATGCCCTGGAGTTTCTTCGGCTGATGGCCGACCTGGAGGTGGAGGTCCATCTGATACTGTCCGAGGCTGGGGAGCAGGTGATGGAGCTGGAAACCGGTAAAACCGGAGATCAGCTTGCTTTGCTGGCGACCCGCCGCTATGACATCAAGGATTTCACCGCCCCCTTTGCCAGCGGCAGCGCCGTTTTCGCCGGCATGGTGGTGTTGCCTTGCACCATGGGCACCCTGGCGGCGGTGGCCGGCGGGCTGAGCCACAACCTGATCCACCGGGCCGCCGATGTCACTTTGAAGGAGCGGCGGCCCCTGGTTCTGGCGGTGCGGGAGACGCCACTGAACCGGACCCATCTGCACAACATGCTCAAGGTGCATGATGCCGGGGGGATTATCTGCCCGGCCATGCCGGGATTTTACCATGGCCCGCAAAGCCTGGCCGAACTGGCCCGGGCCTTTGCCGGTCGGGTTGCCGAACAGCTTGGCTTTGCGGTGGCCGGATTGCCCCGCTGGCAGGGCCTGGGCGACAAGGATAAAAAGGTCTGATGAAGGCGTTGTGGGCTAAAATAAAGATCATGCTGGAGATGATCAAGTTCGAGCACAGCGTGTTCGCACTGCCCTTTGCCCTGATGGGGGCACTGCTGGCGGCCCGGGGGCTGCCCGTTGTCGCCGTGCTGTGGTGGCTGATTCTGGCCATGGTGGCGGCCCGTACCGCTGCCATGGGCTTTAACCGGATCGTCGATCGCCGGTTTGATGCCGCCAATCCCCGCACCGCCGATCGGGCCATTCCCGCCGGGGCCGTCAAGCTGTGGGAGGCCTGGCTGCTGGTGCTGGCGGCGGCGGCGGTGTTTTTTTTCGCCTGCGCCATGCTCAACCCCCTGGCCCTGTTGATCTCCCCCCTGGCCCTGGCCCTGGCCTTCATCTATTCGCTGACCAAGCGGTTTACCTGGTTATGCCACGTGGTCCTGGGGCTGGCCCTGGCCCTGTCGCCCCTGGGTGGTTGGGTGGCGGTGGCCGGAACCCTGGTCGGTTATCCCTGGCTCCTTTCCCTGGGGGTAGCCTTCTGGGTGGCGGGCTTTGACACCGTTTACGCCTGTCTGGACGCCGAATTCGACCGGGATGCCGGGCTGTATTCCCTGCCGGCCCGTTTTGGCTCCCGCCGGGCCTTTCATCTGGCGGGGCTGTTCCATGTCCTGGCCTTTCTCTGCTTTGTCGCCACCGGCTTTATCATGGAGCTGCACCCGGTCTACGCCCTGGGGCTGGCGGTGGCCGCCGGGGCGCTTTTTTACCAGCACCGGGCGGTAAACCCCGGTGATCTGTCCCGGATCAAACTCTCCTTCTTCACGGCCAACGGCGTGATCAGCCTGGTTTTGTTTGCGGCCACCTGGCTGGCCCTGGTGATCTAAGAGTCGGTCGGCGGTAGCCAATCACAGGGTTGTCCTGTAAACGGTCGCGGGGTGCCGCAGGTTGCGGCGATCGGGACGGCGATGCGTACATCAGTACGTGAGCCGTC